>NZ_DAIRTR010000048.1:0-20037 GCF_036803785.1 Pelomicrobium sp.
GTACACACCCGCATCTCGGGGGTGGCGGATCATCTGGCGGAAAACGACACTCACGCGCTGGCCATCGCCCGCCGCATCGTCGCCAATCTCAACCGCAAGAAAGCCCTACCGTTCGAACCGGCGGAACCCGAAGAGCCCCTCTATCCCCCGGAGGAGCTCTACGGCATCGTACCGACCGATCTGCGCAAGAGCTACGACGTGCGCGAGGTGATCGCGCGCCTCGTCGACGGCAGCCGCTTCGATGAATTCAAGAGCCGCTACGGCACCACCCTGGTGACGGGCTTCGCCCGCCTTTACGGCTACCCAGTGGCGATCCTCGCCAACAACGGCATCCTGTTCTCGGAATCCGCCCTGAAGGGCGCCCATTTCATCCAGCTCGCCTGCCAGCGGGGCGTGCCGCTGCTTTTCCTGCAGAACATCACCGGCTTCATGGTGGGCAAGAAATACGAGACGGGGGGCATTGCCAAGGATGGGGCTAAGCTGGTCACCGCGGTGGCCTGCGCCCGGGTGCCCAAGCTCACGGTGATCATCGGCGGCAGCTTCGGCGCTGGCAACTACGGGATGTGCGGCCGAGCCTACAGCCCTCGCTTCCTGTGGATGTGGCCCAATGCCCGCATCTCGGTGATGGGCGGAGAGCAGGCGGCCTCGGTGCTCGCCCAGATCAAGCGCGACGGCCTGGAAAAGGAGGGCAAGGGCTGGCGCGCCGAAGAGGAGGAGGCGTTCAAGGCCTCGATCCGCAGCCAGTACGAGACCCAGGGCCATCCCTACTACGCCACTGCTCGCCTGTGGGACGACGGGGTCATCGATCCGGCCCAAACCCGCCGGGTGCTGGGGCTCGCCCTGTCGGTCACTTTCAACGCCCCCATTGAAAGTACCTCCTTTGGGGTATTCCGGATGTGACCCACGATCCTGTGGCTATGACTTCGACCCTGCGACGCCCATGACCTTTCCATCGCTCCTGCTCAGTACCGACGCCCGCGGTGTTGCCACGCTGCGGCTCAACCGTCCCGACGTGCACAACGCCTTCGATGAAGCCTTGATTGGCCAGTTGGGCGAGGCCTTGCATCGCCTGGAGCAAGACCCAGCGGTGCGGGTGGTGGTCCTGGCCGCCGAGGGCCCGACCTTTTGCGCCGGGGCAGATCTCCAATGGATGCGGCGGATGGCCGGCTACGGGGAGGCCCAGAACCTGGAGGATGCCCTGACGCTCGCTCGCGTGCTCAGGCAGCTCGACGCCCTGCCCCGCCCCACCGTGGCTCGGGTCCAGGGCTCGGCCTTCGGCGGCGGGGTAGGCCTCATCGCCTGCTGTGACGTGGCGGTCGCGGCACGCAGCGCCCGATTCGCCCTGCCCGAGGTGCGGCTGGGCCTGATTCCCGCCACGGTCGCACCCTACGTGGTCGCCGCCCTGGGCCCGCGCCAAGCGCGCCGCTATTTCATCACCGGGGAGCGCTTCGACGCCGAGACCGCCCGACGCCTGGGGCTGGTGCACGAGGTGGCCGACACATCCGACCTGGATCAAGTGGTGGAACAGTGGGTGGCGCAGCTGCTCAAGGGTGCGCCCGGTGCCCAGGGGGCGGCCAAACGCCTGGTGGCCGAAGTGGCCGGACGGCAAATGGACGAAGCGCTCATGGGGGAGACGGCCCGCCGCCTTGCCGCTGCCCGGGTGAGCCCCGAAGGGCGAGAAGGCATGGCCGCTTTCTTCGAGAAGCGCCCTCCCCATTGGGCCACGGCAACATGAGCGATCCAACCCCCGATCTCCTGCCAGCGGACCGCCGGCTGCGGCGGCGCCTTGCTTTCGGCCTTCTCGCCTTGGTGGTGCTGGCGGTCCTGGTGCTGGAGCTGGGCGCGCCCTGGCTGGTCGCGAAGTTCCAGCAGGATCCGCGCGAAGCAGTGCGCGCCTTGAAGCTATTGATGCTCGCCGCCTTCGCTCCCCTCATCCCGGTCGGCGTCCATGTCTTTTCCTTCGGCCGACGTGCCGTGCAGGCGGGTCGCTTTCCCCCACCCGGCGCCCGGGTGATCGTGGATACCCGGATCGCGCAAGGTCCTGCCGCCCGGCGGCGCGGCGGCCTGCTGATGCTCATCGGCCTCGCCCTCACCGGCATCGCCCTCTTCGCTGCCCTGGTGATGCCGGCCTTGGTGGAGCGCTCGCTCTTCGCTGCGGGCTGAGCCGGACCGACGGAAACCGACGGCGGCCATGTTCAACAAGCTCCTCATCGCCAACCGGGGCGAAATCGCCTGCCGCATCCTGCGTACCGCCCGTCGCCTGGGGCTACACACCGTGGCCGTCTACTCAGAGGCGGACGCCCGGGCGCGCCATGTGGCGCTGGCGGACGAGGCCCATTTGATCGGCCCGGCGCCGGCGCGGGAGAGCTACCTGCGCATCGACCGCATCCTGGAAGTGGCGCAGCGCTGCGGCGCGGAGGCGATCCATCCGGGCTACGGGTTCCTTTCGGAGAACGCCGACTTCGCCGAAGCCTGCGCTGCCGCCGGCATCGTATTCGTGGGGCCGCCCGCCGCGGCGATCCGGGCCATGGGCTCCAAGAGTACCGCTCGGGAGCTCATGGAGGCCGCGGTGGTCCCCGTCTTGCCCGGCTACCACGGCCATGACCAGCGGCTGGAGACTTTTCAGGCCGAGGCCGAGCGCCTGGGCTATCCGATTCTGATCAAAGCCGCTTTCGGCGGAGGCGGCAAGGGGATGCGGGTCGTGACCTGCCCGGAGGCGCTTGCCGAAGCCCTCGCCGCCGCCCGCAGGGAAGCGGCCAGCGCCTTCGGCAATGAACAACTGCTCTTGGAGAAGTATCTTCACCACCCTCGCCATGTGGAGATACAGATCTTCGCCGACCTGCATGGCGCCGCCGTACACCTCTACGAGCGGGACTGCTCGCTGCAGCGCCGGCATCAGAAGGTGATGGAGGAGGCGCCGGCGCCGGCGCTCGCGCCGGAGCGCCGCGCCCAGATGGCCCGGGCCGCCCTGGCCGCTGCCCGGGCGGTGGGCTATGTGGGCGCCGGTACCGTGGAGTTTCTCCTGGCCGAGGACGGGGAGTTCTACTTCATCGAGATGAACACCCGGCTCCAGGTGGAGCACCCGGTGACCGAAATGGTGACCGGGCTGGATCTGGTGGAGTGGCAGCTGCGGGTGGCGGCGGGGGAGCCCCTGCCCCTCACCCAGGAGCAGATCGCCTGCAATGGCCACGCGGTGCAAGCGCGCATCTACGCCGAAGATCCCGCCCGGGACTTCCAACCGTCCGCCGGGCGTATCCTGCACTTGCGCCTGCCCGAGGAGAGTCCCCACGTGCGCGTGGACAGCGGGGTGGCTGAAGGCGACGAGATCGGCGTGCACTACGATCCCCTGATCGCCAAGGTGATCGCCTGGGACCGGGACCGGGCCGGCGCCCTGCGGCGGCTACGCCATGCCCTCGCCCAGGTGCGCATCGCCGGTGTGGCCACCAACGTGGCTTTCCTGAACGCCCTGGCAGCCCATCCCGCCTACCTGAAGCCGGAGCTCAGCACCGGCTTCATCGAGCAGCACCGGGACGACCTGATTCCGGGCGATCGCCCAACGCCGGAGTGGATCGTGGCTGCGGCGGCACTGGCGGAGCTGCTACGCACCGACCGGGAAGCGGAGGCGGCAGCGGCACGCTCCCCCGATCCCCATTCTCCCTGGCACTGGCGCGACGGCTGGCGACTCAACCAGGACAGCTGCCAGATCTTGCGCTTTCGCGACGCGCAGGCGAGGATCCAGGTGGCAGTCCGCCGCCGGCACGGTGACTATCAGCTGGAGCTGCCCTCGCGCACTTTCTGCGCCCGGGGGGCCCTGGAGGGAGAGGAACTGCTGGCAGACCTGGACGGGGTACGAGCCCGGCTCGCGGTGGTGCGCTCGGGCAGCGAGCTCACCCTGATCGCCAAGGGCCGCTGCTATCGGCTGAGTCCCGACGATCCGGTGGCCGTAGCTCCAGCCGAAGAGCCCTTGGTGGGGCGTCTCACAGCCGCCATGCCCGGAATCGTCACCGGCGTTCTGGTGAATCCCGGGGACCGGGTGGTGAAAGGTCAACCCCTTGCCACGCTGGAGGCCATGAAGATGGAGCACACCCTGGTTGCTCCGACCGATGGCGTCGTGCAAGCGGTGCGGTGCACCCCGGGAGAGCAAGTCAAGGAAGGAACGGAGCTGATCGTGGTGCAAGGGGAGACACAGCCATGAGCCTGCCGGCCCGGGTGAAAGTGGTGGAAGTGGGCCCGCGCGACGGCCTGCAAAACGAGCCCCAGCCGGTGCCGGTCTCGGTCAAGATCGAGCTGATCGAGCGCCTCGCCGACGCGGGGCTCACGGTGATCGAAGCGGGTAGCTTTGTCTCGCCCAAGTGGGTACCCCAGATGGCGGACACAGCCCAGGTGCTGGCCGGCATCCGCCGCCGGCCCGGGGTCTCTTACCCGGTACTGGTGCCCAACCTGAAGGGGCTGGAGGCGGCCCTCACCGCGGGGGCGCAGGAGGTCGCCGTATTCGCCGCCGCCACCGAATCCTTCTCCCGCAAGAACACCAACTGCACCATCGAGGAGGGGCTCGCCCGCTTTCGGGAAGTGACCGCCGCAGCGCGCGCCTCGGGCCTGCGGGTGAGGGGCTATGTGTCCTGCGTGCTGGGCTGCCCCTATGAGGGGGAAGTGGCCCCCTCGGCCGCAGCCCGGGTGGCGGCAGCCCTGTACCGCATGGGCTGCTATGAGGTGTCTCTGGGGGACACCATCGGCGTGGGAACGCCCGGCAAGATGAAGGCCCTGATCGAAACCGTTGCCCGGGAAATCCCGGTGGAGCACCTGGCGGTGCACTGTCACGACACCTACGGCCAGGCCCTGGCCAACTGCTATGCAGCGCTGGAGCTGGGAGTGGCGGCCATTGACGCCGCCGTGGCTGGCCTGGGAGGGTGCCCCTACGCCAAGGGCGCCACCGGTAACGTGGCCACCGAGGACGTGGTGTACCTGTTGAAGGGGCTCGGTATCGAGACCGGCGTCGACCTGGACCGGCTCATCGATGCGGGCGAGTTCATCTGCCGCTTCCTCGGCCGACCGAGCAATTCCAAGGCAGCGCGAGCCCTCCTCGCCAAGCGTACCCCATGAGCGGCGTGCCTTCCCCTTGCGTCCAGGTATGCACCCTGGACCCGGCAACCGAAGTGTGCCGCGGCTGTTTCCGTACCCTGGAGGAGATCGCCAACTGGCCTTCCTATACCGAGGCCCAGAAAGCCGAAGTCTGGCGCCGCATCGCCGAGCGCCGGGGGGCTGCCCCGGGGAGCCCGGCGCAAGCGGGTCGCCGCCCTTGAAGCCAACCACGGCATCTCCCGGAGCGTCCTGCGGGCTCGGGCGGCCTGCCGGGACGGCGCCATCCCCGAGCGCCTTTTTCGAATCATGCGGTCGGGATCCACTGGGGCACTCTAGCGCGGGGCCCTATGGGGGAGACGCGCCTCGCCAGCGCGCAACGCACCCTACGGGGCGCCGGCGCCCACGGGGCACTCCACGCCGGTGCCGCCCAGGCCGCAATAGCCGCGGGGATTCTTCGCCAGATACTGCTGGTGGTAGTCCTCGGCGTAATAGAACGGCGGCGCGTCCCGGATTTCGGTGGTGATCTTGGGGTAGCCGGCCGTCTTGAGCGCCGCTTGATAGCGGTCGCGGGAGGCCTCTGCCGCCCGATGCTGGTCAGCCGTGAAGGTGTAGATGACCGATCGATACTGGGTGCCCACGTCGTTGCCCTGGCGCATTCCCTGCGTGGGATCGTGGGATTCCCAGAACACTCGAAGCAGTTCCTCAAAGGCAATCACCCGGGGATCATAGACGACCCGCACCACTTCGGCGTGGCCGGTGAGGCCGGTGCACACTTCCTCATAGGTGGGATGGGGGGTGTAGCCTCCGGCATAACCCACCGCCGTGGTGTAGACCCCCTCCAGGGGCCAGAACTTGCGCTCGGCGCCCCAGAAACACCCCATGCCGAAGAGGATCTGTTCCATACCCTCGGGGAAAGGGGGTTTGATCGGGCGCCCATGGACAAAATGCCGGTCGGTGACCGGCAAGGGATGCGCTCGGCCCTTCAGGGCTTCTTCCGGAGCAGGCATTACGAGTTTGGATCCAAACATCCACATCCTCTAGGTCTCCTCATCCAACGGATCCACCGAGGGGCTGCTGCGCCCCGCCGTCCGCGGACGCGCCACTCAAACCCGCCGTCAGGATGAAGCGCATGGCCTCCTCCCGCGACCACGGCACTGGCGTCACCGCCGAACCGGGTACCAGCACCGTATAGCCCCCCACCTGGTAGCTCATGGGTAGATAGACCGCCACCCACCCGTTCTCGTGCAGCTCGGCGGGCAGTCCGCTCAAGTCCTCCCGCATGAGAAACCCCACCAGGCGCAGCTCCGTGCCCGGTACTTCCACCGCCACCACCCGCCCGGCGGCGGTGCGGCTTTCGCTAGAGAACAGGCCAAAGAAATCACGCACGGCACCATAGACCGTTTTCACCAGAGGCATGCGCAGGAGCAGGCGCTCCCCCAGCTCGAACAGGCGCCGCACCGCCCAAGTCTGCATGAGCAAGCCCACGGCGAAGATCATGCCGACACCCGCCAGCATGCCCATGCCGTAAAAATACAGGTGCTCAGAAAGGACCGCCTTCAGCAATCCTCCGAGGAAGGTTTCCGCGGTGGCCGCCAGCCACACCACCAGGTAGAGGGTGGCAACCACCGGCACCACGGTCAGCACGCCGGTGAGAAACGTCCTGCCGATCGCCTTTCGCATGGAGCCCCCGCAGTGCTTTCTGGTTCCTCGCCCGCGCGTCCGCGGGACGGGGTCGCCAAGTCCGCAAGCACGATCTTGGCGGAAGCCCTCGCCCGCGCGTCCGCGGGACGGGGCCCAAACCGGCGGGTGGCAGAAAACTCTTTTGCCACCCGCCGACTCTGACAGACTGTAGCAGAAAGGCGCCGGCGCCGAACACCAAAACGGAGCCTTCCGCGCCGGCCTAGGGCCCCCTCAGGCACCCTTCGCTTGAACCCGCAAGCCCGAGCCGGCGGCCGAGCGGTTTCGATTCGCCACGGAGCGCCGGGCACGCAGCCGCTCCCAGACCTTTTCGTGGAAAAAATAGGCCACCGTGTTGAGGGCAGGCTCGAGGAGCGCAATGGCTCCGCCTACGGCCAGGCTGCCGGTGAACGCGTAGCCCACGCCGAAGGCAACGCTAAAGTGCACGAGCCCGAAAGTAAGGGTCTTGACCATGGCACGCCTCGCGTTGTGTGTCGTCATGCGGCGGTCTTATCCGCTCGAGGCCAATGATAATCATTCTCTTATTTAGAGAAAAACGAATTGTATTTGGTTCTGTGATCGATTTGATAGATCACAGACAAGAGGCTGATGCATGATCGTATTGTTCTCAACTTCAAGGGCCAAAGGCGGGGGAGATTGCGGGCGGGATTTCGCCTCAATCTTCTCACAGGCCGACTGATCGGGGTTTCGGGCGCCGGCGCCCCGGCCCGCACCCCTGCGCCTGTCCTGAGCCCCTTCCCTCCGGCGGTCTGCGGCGCGGAAAGGCTCCCGGGCGTGCCAGCCGGCCGAGGAGGGGCGATCGCGGGGCAGCCCCGACCGGTCAGAAAGGAGCCCTCGTCGACAGGGACCCCCTGCTGCATTGCAACTCCTTGTTCCTGAAGGCGTGTGGCGGAACGCGGTGTTTTCGGAAGCGGTCTAAGGAAGCGAAAGACGCAAACAAAACCCGGCAAGCAAGGGAAAGGAGGTGACTGAATGGGCACCACCAAGCGTTGGCAAGATTGGGTCACCCTGGCGCTAGGGGTGTGGCTGTTCATCTCCCCTTGGGTATTGGGGTTTGAGGACAAGATGAGTGCCGTCGCGTGGAACTGCTATCTCCTCGGCGCGGCGGTGGCGATCTTCTCCGCTGTCTGCCTCTATACACCCAAGGTGTGGGAGGAGTGGCTCAACATCGCCTTTGGCGCATGGCTGATCATCTCGCCGTGGGTGGTGGGCTTTAGCACCCTCGCGGCGGCGACCTACAACGCCGTCGCGGTAGGCATTCTGGTGATCGGCTTTACGCTCTGGGCGATGGCGCACGCTGGCCACCTGGCCTGGCGCAAGGGTCACCAGGCCTGAGACGGCGTCCGTTCCCCGAGCAACGAGACCTTCGCAGGTCTCGAGAGCAGACGAAAGTGTGCTGCTCCGGTGTTTCCAAGGGCCGTCGCCACGACGGCCCTTTTCCGTAGGAGAGACGAAATGGAGCGCGCCCTCAAACGTGGGCAAAACGGGGTTTCCCTCGGGCTCGGCGCGTGGCTCTTCATTTCCCCATGGGTCTTAGGCTACGTCGAGTCCCACGGGGGGGCCGCCTGGAACGCCTACCTACTGGGCGCCGCCACCGTGCTCTTTTCCCTGGCGGGCCTCTATACCAGCCGGTTCCGGGAGGAACTGGCCGGCATCGCCTTCGGCGTATGGCTGATCGCTTCCCCCTGGCTCATGGGTTTCAGCGAGTCCACCACCGCGACCTACAACGCGACGCTGGTGGGCGTGGTGTTGGCGATCGTTTCGCTCCTAGACGCCGCCGAGGAATACGGCTTCATCAAGGCAGGGGGCGGGCACCATCAGACCTGACGGGACCTGCCGGATCGGCCCTCGGGCGGTGCGAGTTCGTCAGGTGCCGATGATACCGCCGTCCACGCGGCGAATGGCGATGGTGGCGGAGCGCGGACGGCCGCCCCGGTCACCTTCCGGCCAGGCGCTGATGGCCTTGGGGTTTTGCGGGTCGTTGCGCCCCGGATGCGGCAGGGGCGCTTCCCCCGGATGCTGGATGTTAACGAAGAGCGTGCGGTGGTCCGGAGTGAAGTTGATCCCGGTGATCTCACAGCCCATCGGGCCGGTCAGGAAGCGGCGCACCTCTCCGGTGCGTGGATCGGCGGCCAGCATCTGGTTGTTGCCGATGTTTGCCCAATCTTTGGTGGCCATCAACTGAGCGGAGGAGTCGGTCTGGATCCACAGCACCCCCCGCCGGTCGAGGTAGAGACCGTCGGGCTGGGCGAAGGCAACGCCCCCAGGAACGTTGCCCCGCTTCAAGGGATCCGGGTGGAGAGGGTCGCCGGCCAGCAGGAATACGTCCCAGGTAAAGCGGGTCGCCCGGGGGTCTGCATTCTGCTCCCGCCAGCGCACGATGTGACCCATGAGGTTGGGAGCGCGGGGATTGGCAGCGTCCGCCCCCACCGGGTCTTTGTGCTGCACGGGCTTGCCCTTGCCGCGGGCGGTGTTGTTGGACAGGCTCACGTAGACCTCTCGGGTGCGGGGGTGGACCGCGATCCATTCGGGCCGGTCCATGTACGTGGCCCCCACCACGTCCGCGGCAGTGCGGGCGTTGATCACCACTTCCGCCTGGGAGGCGAAGCCCCGTTCCGGAGTGAGCCCGTTCCTGCCCTGGGTGAGCTCCAGCCATTCGCCGCTGCCATCGGCGTGGAAGCGGGCAGCGTAGAGGGTTCCCTCCTCCAGGATGGCCTGGTTTTCCGCGTAGCCACCCCCTTTCGCCCAGGGCCGCTTGCTCACGAACTTGTAGAGGTGTTCGAACTTGGAGCGGTAGTCGTCGTCCCCCATGTAGTAGACCACTCGCCCGTCCGGGGCGAGGGACAGCATCGCCCCCTCGTGGGCCATGCGGCCCAGGGCGGTGTGCTTCACGGGGACGCTCTTCGGGTCGTACGGGTCGAACTCCACGATCCAGCCGAAACGGTTGGGCTCGTTCGGATGCTTGCCGGCATCGAACCGCTCGTCGAACTCGTGCCAGCGAAAACCCCAGCTCTCTTTCGATGGCCCGATGCCGTAGCGGTCCTCCAAGGGGCTGATCTTATCGGTATCGTTGATGAAATAGGCGTTGACGTTTTCTTCGCAGGAGAGGTAGCTGCCCCAGGGAGTGACGCCGTTGGCGCAGTTCTGGAACGTGCCGAGGACCGTGCGCCCCGCCGGATCTGCGGCCGTGCGCATCCAGGGGTGGCCAGCCGCGGGACCCTTGATGAGGAAAGGCGTATCGGCGGTGATGCGGCGTCCATAGAGTGAATCTCGCACAGTGCGCCAGCGCTCCCCGTCGAAGCGCACTTCGTACACCCCCATGCCATGGGCGTTCTTGGACTTCTGCACCTTCTCTGCGGTCCAGGGGTTCATGCCCTCGGGCGTGAGCAGGTTGTCGTCGGTATACTCGTAGTTGATGGCGATCAGTCCATGGGTGGAGGAGTCGGAACCCTTGGGCAGGGGGAAGTAGTGCATGCCGTCGTGAAACATGCCCGACTGCATGGCCTGCTCGGCGGCGGTATTGCTGGCATCGGGCTTGAAATCCGAAGCGCCGGGCATGATGGGATCGCCCCAGGCGTTCACCACGTGCCAGGTATACCCGGGCGGCACCACCACCGTGTCCGCCCTGGACACGGGAACTGGCGTGAATCCGAGAAGTGACCCCTCTCCCCTCGCCATTTCCAAGGCACGGCAGCCGCCGAAAAACGACAGGGCGGCGAGGCTCAAGGATCCCTTGAGCAGGCTGCGTCGGGAGAGCCGCAGGGCGAGGAGCTCGTCGAAGTCGAGGCTTTCTTCCGGAAGCGGGGAATGGGACGAAGCTGCCCTGGCAGCCTCCCGGGTTCGGGCGGCCCGCCGAAGCGGGCGCGCGGGACTAATTTTGTTTTTATAGCACCGCAGTGCCCGCGGACAAGCCGCGCCGTCCGCCCCGGGGACCCTCAATCCTCGTGGGCGAAACCCCGGATGATGTAGCCCCCTGATTTTTCATCCCGCTCCAGGGTCAGCAGGCCCCGCGCCTGGGCCTCTTCGAGAAGCTGCCCGAAGGTCTTGAACCCATGGTAGCTCTCGTTGAAGCCGGGCTTGCGCCGCTTGATCGCCTGCTTGACCATCGATCCCCATACCTTCTCCTCCTCGCCCCGCTCCTCGAACAGGTCCTCCACCGTCGCCAGCACCAGATCCAGCGCTTCCTGTTTCTTCTCTTCTTCGCCCGACTCCGCCTTCTTCTCCTCAGGCCTTGCCGCCGCGGCTTTGGTCCTGCGCCGCTTGCGCTGGGAACGCTCCGCCTCCCGCACCAGATCGTCGTAGTAGATGAACTCGTCGCAATTGCTGATCAGGAGATCAGAGGAGGATTTTTTGACGCCCACGCCGATCACGATCTTGTTGTTCTCCCGCAGCTTCGATACCAGGGGCGAGAAATCCGAGTCACCGCTAATGATGACGAAGGTGTCCACGTGGGACTTGGTGTAGCACAGGTCCAAGGCGTCCACCACCATGCGGATGTCCGCCGAGTTCTTGCCCGACTGGCGCACGTGGGGGATTTCGATCAGCTCGAACGCCGCCTCATGCATAGCCGGCTTGAACGCCTTGTAGCGGTCCCAGTCGCAGTAGGCTTTTTTCACCACGATGTTACCCTTGAGCAGGAGGCGCTCGAGCACTTTCTTGATGTCGAACTTGTCGTACTTGGCGTCGCGTACTCCGAGGGCGATGTTCTCGAAGTCGCAAAAGAGCGCCATGTTCTGAGTCGTCTGCTTGGTGCTCATGAATTGCCTTCAGTCAAATCGGAGCTCGTGAAGTCTACGGCGAATCGGGATGGGAGGCCACCCAGGAAGTCGGTAGAATGGGCGGCATGCCGGCGTTGCCGGCGAGCCGCCGGACACACGCGCCTTCTTATGCGCCTTCTTACACGCCACGGAGGAATGATGGGCCACCGCCGCTCGCTCCCCCTCGTGCTCACCATCGCGCTCCTTGCCCCATGGGATGCGGCCCATCCCCAGACGCTCGGGGGCGAGGTCCGGGTCTATGAACCTGACCATCTCGTGGCGAGCCGGTATACGGTAGTGAAACGGCTGTGGGTCGAATCGCTTCCCGCCATGTTTCGTTACCCCCTGTTCAGAACCCGGGAAGCCGCAGCTGCTGCGGCGCAGGCAGCCGCTTCCGAGGCGGGCGCAGATGGGATCACCCACCTCGCCTGCACCGATCTGGCGGCCATCGGTCAGGGCGAAGGGCTGCTGTGCTATGCCCTGGCGATCCGAGTCGAGCGGTCCCGAACCCCATGAATCCCCTGCTGCGGCGCGCATTAGCCCTGCTCGTTGGCATGGGGTCCGCCGTGATGGCGCTGGCTGCGGACCCAGAACCGATCACCACACTGCAATACCGGCTCGAGTTCGCGCGCCGGGAGTTCGAGGCCGCGCGTGCCACCACGGCCCAGGCGGCCGAAGCGCTCCAAGCCGCCCGCCAGCGAGTGGCTGAGGCAGAGCGCACGCTGGAGCGTGCCCGCCGCGAGGCCCAGGAAGCCGAGCGCCGGCTCGAGCGGGCCCGGGCGGCGGAACGCCAGGCAAGCGATCGCCTGGCAGAGGCCGAGCGCCGGCTGCGCGAGGCATGGCAGGCGCAGGAAGCAACGACCATCAAGCGCTGATCCTCCGTGGCGAGTCCCCGCTACCCGATGGGAAGATAGGCATAGCCCCGGTTCTGGAGCGCGATGGCGTTGGCGAACACGTTCTGCTGTACCTCCACACCGGGCCATAGGTTGTCTTCCCCGATGCCGCAGCGCTCCATGGCGATGCGGCACACCACGATGCGCACGCCTGCCCGCAGGGCGTCGCCGATCAGGGCACGGCCTTCGGCGAGAGCGGGCTCTTCCATCGGATCGAATTTGGTGCCCACGAGCGTCCGGGCGGCGAATTTGGTGGCCGGGCCGTGCAGAAGCAGTACGAAGTCCGGCTCAATGCCCTCGTGGCGGAATTGCTTCAAGGCGTGGAGCAGCAGGGAAAGCCGATCCTGAAAGCGCCTGGGATCGCCGGTGGTGAAGTCCCACACCGCCCGTGCACGCGCGAGCCCGGTCCAATCCTCTCCCTTCACGCGCCCGCCCCTTCCATCCCGCCCGTTCCTTGGCGCGGCAGGCAACCGCTGAGCAGCGCCCGCATGCGTTCCCAGTGGCTGCCCTCCCAGAACACCCGGTGGCAGCCTTCGCAGGTGCTGAAGCGCTCGTGGACCTGGGCCACCGTGGGCGGCAGGCGCTCGAGCACCTGCTCTTTGGGGACGGGAGCGAGGAGCAAATTGCAATGCAGACAGCGAGAGAAAGGCCGTGCACTGGAGGCGAGCTGTAGCCGCTCCACCACCTCCTTGAGCTGTTCCTGGGGCTTGCGCGCGTGCACGTAACAGCCGTGGGTGATGGTACGGCATTTGAGCAGCTCCCGGTCCCGGGTGAGAATGATGCGGCCTTCCTGCTTCGCGCGCACGCAGATGTCAAAGTCATCGTAGGTATTGTCGTACAGGGTATCGAATCCCAGCATACGCAAGAGCCGGGCGAGCCCTCCCAGGTGGGCGTCAGCGATAAAGCGGGCCTCCCGCAGAGGCCGCGGCCGCACGCGCACGAGGGGTCCCACGTCCAGCGCCTCGAACTTGGGATAGACGCTCACCCGGTCGCCTTCCCGCACCCGGTAGGAGAAGTCCACCGACTCCCCGTTCACCAGGATGAGCTCCACTTCAGTATGGGGCACGCCGAGCGCCTCGATGGCGTTCTTCACCGTCGCCGCCCGGGCGCAGCGGTACGAAAATTCCGTCTTCCTGCGCTCGGGGGCGAGAAAGTCGTTCAGCTCTTCGTAGAAGCGAAACCAAGCGGTGGCCATGAGACGGGCCTCCTTACGGCCCCTATCATCCGTTTCTCCATTTTAACGCCTGGCCGGGCGGTCAAAGGGAAAGGCACAGGGGCGGCTCCTCCAGACGCGCCGCCTGCTCCCGCAGGTGCAGGAGGTGCTCCTGCCAGTAGCGGGGGGTGTTGAACCAGGGGAAAGCCGCCGGAAACGCCGGATCGTCCCAGCGCCGGGCGAGCCACCCCGCGTAGTGGATCATGCGCAAGGTTCGCAGGGGCTCGATGAGGGCGAGCTCCCGCGCCTCGAAGTCGAAGAATTCCCGGTAACCCCGCACCAAGCAGCCGAGTTGGCGGATCATGTCCTCGCGGCTGCCGTGAAGCAGCATCCACAGATCTTGCACCGCCGGTCCCATGCGTGCGTCGTCCAGATCGACGAAGTGGGGACCCTGCTCGGTCCAGAGCACGTTGCCCGCATGGCAATCCCCATGGAGCCGTAGCCGGCGCACAGGAGCGGCCTGATCGAATGTCTGCCGGATCCGGTCGAGGAGATGTTCCACGAGGCGGCGATACGTCTGCCTCAGCTCGGGAGGAACGAAACCCCTTTCCAGCAAGAACCGGGATGGCTCCTCGCCGAAACTCTCCACATCCAGCGCGGGCCGGTAGAGAAAAGGGCGCGCGGCCCCCACAGCGTGGAGGCGACCAATGAAGCGCCCCATCCAGGTCAAGGTGTCCTCGGATTCCAGTTGAGGCGCGCGGCCGCCCTGGCGCGGGTAGAGGGCGAAGAAGAAGCCCTCATGGACGTGCAGGGTCTCGCCCCGCGGGTCCGCAAGGGGCGGCACCACCGGGATATCCGCCCCGGCAAGCTCCAAGGCGAAGGCGTGTTCCTCCCGAAGCATCGCCTTGCTCCAGCGACCCGGCCGGTAGAACTTGGCCACCAGCGGTGGCCCCGCTTCGATGCCGACCTGATAGACCCGGTTCTCGTAACTGTTGAAGGCAAGCAGCCGCCCGTCGCAGCGGTAGCCAAGACGCTCCACCGCATCGAGGATGAGCTCCGGCCTCAGGCGGACATAGGGGTGGAGGGCGTCTTGCATGCCCGAGATTGTAGACCACGCCGCTTCCCGTGATGGAGGTTTGCCCCTCCGGCATAATGGGACCATGGATTCGACCCTGCTCGCCCTGCGCCGCCATCAGCGGCGCCTCGCCCAGTGCACCCGGTGCCCCAAGATGATCGGCCCGCCAGTGATGGGATACCCGGTCATCTCGCCCGTGATGCTGGTGGGCCAGGCCCCGGGGGCGAAGGAGATCGAGCGCCATCGCCCCTTTGCCTGGACCGCGGGCAAGACGCTGTTCAGCTGGTTCCGCGCCATCGGGCTTGACGAAGAAGCGTTCCGGCACCATGTCTACATGACTGCCGTGTGCCACTGCTTTCCCGGGAAAAACGCCGGCGGCGGTGACCGGGTTCCTGACCGGCAGGAAGTGGAAAACTGCACGGCCTGGCTCGCTGCGGAGTTCCAGCTCCTGCGACCCCGGCTGGTGATTCCCGCAGGCAAACTCGCCATCGGCTTGTTCCTGCCGGTGGACAAACTGGAGGTGCTCGTAGGGCGGATCCACAAGGTGCGGCTCTTTGGCTTCGAAACCGATGTGGTCCCTCTCCCCCACCCGTCGGGCGCTTCCCCCTGGCACCGCACCGAACCGGGCCGCACACTGCTCCAAAACGCCCTCGCCTGCATCGCCGCCCACCCCGCCTGGGCGGAGGTATGTACGAAAGCGGCGCTGGGTCAATAACGAACTTCGGCAAGCGGCGAGCTCCTTCGCCAGCGCAGAGAGCCAGGGATCGCTATGCTTAGCAGGACCCAGCGAGACCCGTAAAACGCTGCGCGCCGGATGCGGCGACCCTTTGCCGCTTGGCGCATTGACTCAAGCGCAGATCGTCGAGCGCGACAGAACCTGGCCGGAGCGCGGGCGTGGCGCCCCGTAGCGGCCCCTGGCGATAGCCGATAGCGGCCAAGTTCCACTTGTTGTCACTCCAAGGTGTGCATTCGGGATATCCAAGGCAATGGTGCTACCCGTTTCCAATTCGTTATGTACAAATTGACATATCGCATGTCCTTGGCTAACTTGTGGGAGGCGCCCGAGCCACGAGGGGGGTAAAACATGCTTGAGAGGGAAAGACTTGCCGCCCAGTGATCTTTCCATGATCGCGCAATGAAAGAAACGCCCGCCTTCGCTCTCGTGCGCGGCGCCAACGATGTCGCTTCGGCGGTGGGGCTCGCTCTGGCCCGCGCCGGTTTTGCCGTGCTACTCGTTGAAACGCCCGCACCGGCAATCTCCCGGCGCGGCCAGTCCTTTGCCGACGCCGCCTTCGACGGCGCGGCGACACTGGAGGGCGTTACCGTCCGGCTGATCGGCGATCCCAGCGCATGGGCGCGATGCGCAACCGCAGGCCTCATCGCCATGACTGTCCTGCCGCTCGAGGACTTCGCCGCCCGCTTCGAAGCGTCAGTCTGGGTCGATGCGCGCATGAGAAAGCGCGCCACCCCCCGAAGACCAGGGTGGGCGCGCGCCTCTGGTCATCGGCCTCGGCCCCAACTTTATCGCCGGGGGCAATGTCGATCTGGCAATCGAAACCGCGTGGGGCGACGCGCTGGGCAAGGTGATCGAAGCGGGCCCGGCGAGTGCCTTCGCCGGAGAACCGAAGCCGATCGGGGGGTATGGCCGGGAGCGCTATGTCTACGCGCCAACGGCGGGCGTGTTTCGCACCGGGCACCGCATCGGACAGGCCGTAGCCGAGGGGGAAATGGTCGCGCAGATAGACGGGCTGCCGATTGCAGCACCCAAGTCCGGCATCCTGCGCGGTCTGATCCATGACGGAGTGCCTCTCGAGTGCGGGACAAAGTGCGTGGAAGTGGTGCCCGAAGGTACGAACGTTTTCGGCGTCGGCGAACGACCGGCCGCTATCGCCTCCGGCGTGCTCGCGGCGCTGCGCCTGCGGGGCGGTGCACCAACCGCATGATCCGTCCCAGCTCCGCCTTTGCCGAAGCGTTGAGCTTCGCCTCCAGGGCGCCATAGGCGGCCACGAGCGCCTCGCCGAGGGCCGTCAGGCGGGCGCCACCGCCCGCCTGACCGCCGATCGCCGTATCCAGCACCGGAGAAGGCAGGCCGCGATTCAGGCTGTCGATCAACAGCCAGGCGCGCTTGTAGGGCATACCGAGGGCGCGCGCCGCCGCGCTGATCGAGCCACATTCGCCGATCTTGCGTAAAAGATCGATCTTGCCGGGGCCGAGGGACAGCTCGTCGCCCAGATAAAGCCGCGGGCGTATGAGCGGTCGATGGGCTGGATCGCAAGGTTTGTTCACTCGCCGCACTTGCGCAAAACGGTTATGACGACGGGCCCTCCGCCAGCGCAGGGTAGATCGGGCCCACGGCCGAGCGCTCTACCCGATCGAAGGAGGCTACCGAGAGGGCATCATGCAGCATGTTCGGCCAGACACTCAAGCGGATCGCGCCCACCCGAGTTGAGCACCCGGTCAAGGAATCGAGCCCCGGTTAGGCCGCGAGGAACCCCGCTGGGCGGGAGCCGGCCCGTGCCCATGATTCTCCAGCCGCAGCGCGCTTGCGGGAGACGAAGGGGGGACGAGAGCGTTGCGCGGGTCGGCTCGCCGATCTCGGTATGGGCATGACGAACTGCCGAGCGCCTGTTCATCAAGGCGCTTGAGGCGAACCGGCGGATCGAAACCTTTCCCGGCCCTTCGGCTCGCGCGGTAAAGAATGGGGCTTGCACGGGGCCGATCGCCATACCGCTCCGGGGCTACCTATAGCCCATCTCCCCCTTCGGCGGGGGCGTAGCCCGGCCCATGGCCCGGCCGCGGCGAGGTCTCGTCCCAAGGGGATACTGGCGCCCCGCCTGATCCCGCACGGCACGGCGCAGCCTGGAAATCCTGCTCAGCCCCGTCCGACACCCACGCTTCCTCCAGGGGTCGATGACCCGCGTTCGGCGCTTTCCAAATCGCGGGGTCTCGTTTATTTCTTCACACCGTACTTGGCCCGGTAGTGCTGGGACAGCACCTTGCGGGTCTGGGCATAGAGCCGGGGATTGGCAGGAGGCGGCCGCCGCCCCCTGGGAACGTCCGCGGGGAGGCGTCTTGCGGCAGGAGAGGTCTTCATGGCCTTCGAGGTGGGCTCCGGCACCAGCCATTCGACCTCCCAGCCACCCGCGCCGTTCATCGAAAGCCGCTCCCACAGCCACGCCAGCACGGCCGAGGCCGGGACCTCGAAGTTCCAAGGGGGATTGACGATCAGCATTCCACACCCCCGCAGGCTCGCGCTCCAGCCCGCGGGGTGCACCGCCAGGGTAAGTTTTAGGATCTTGGTGACGCCGCCCTCCACCACGCTGCGCTCGAAGGCCCGCACCTCCCCCGGCGCCATGAGGGGATACCAGAAGGCGAGGAGTCCGGTCTGCCAGCGTCGGTGGGCGAAGCGCAGGGCCTCGGCGATGCGCTCGTACTCTCCGGCCCGGTCGAAGGAGGAGTCCATCAGCACAAGCCCCCGACGCTCCTTGGGCGGCAAAAACGCCCGCAGAGCCTGGTAGCCGTCCATGCACGCCACCGTGGTATTGCCCGCCGTCTCGAACAAAGCCTGGAGCGCAGCGCAATCGGCCTTGTTGAGCTCAGTGGCCACCAACCGGTCCTGGGCCCGCATGAGGCGGCGCGCGATGGCGGGCGAGCCCGGGTAAAAGCGCAGCGTCCCATCGGGGTTTTCGGCCCGCACGCACGCTAAGTACGGGGCGAGGGCTTCGGGCACGGGACGCACGTCCCACAGCCGGCCAATCCCTTCCTTCCACTCGGTGAGCTTGCAGGCCCACTCGTGTTGCAGGTCGTAGCGTCCGGCGCCGGCGTGGGTGTCGAGATAGAAGAAAGGGGGCTCTTTGCGCGCCAGCGCCCGGATCAACTGGGCGAGCAGGGCGTGCTTGAAGCAGTCGGCGAAGTTGCCGGCGTGGAAAAGGTGACGGTAAGCAAGCATCTTCCGCTGCCAAGTCCTTCAGAGTCGGGTGTACTTGGTGGCCTTGCCCCGGGCCTTGTCCACCGGATACTTCTCGGCGTTCAAGGCGAGTTTCTTTTCCGCCGCTTGCAGCAGATCGATGCCCAGCTTGTCGGCGAGCCGCGTGAGGAACAGCAGCACGTCGGCCATCTCCAGCTCCACCTCGGCCCGCACCTCGGGAGGCAGGTGGGCGCTTTGCTCGAAAGTGAGCCACTGGAAGTGCTCCAGCAGCTCGCCCGCCTCCCCCGCCAGGGCCATGGCCAGGTTCTTGGGGTTGTGGAACTGATCCCAATCCCGCTCGGTGGCGAACTCGGCCAGCGCTTGGCGCAGGGCTTCCAGGCTGTCGATGGGCTTCATCCGCGACTCCTCTACATTGAGACCGGCAGTATAAGACCTCCGAATCCGGTCCACGTGGCTGCGTTTAAAATTGAAAGCCGCCGACGGGCCATTCCCCGGGTCTTCCATGCCCGCCAACCTCACCCCCGAGTACCGGGCCGCCGAAGCCGCCTTCCGCAAGGCGCGGGACCCGCGCGAGCGGCTGGAATGGCTGCGGGAGATGCTCCGGGTCATCCCCAAGCACAAGGGCACGGACCACCTGCAAGCGGACATCAAGCGCCGCATCAAGGAGCTTTCCGAAGAGCTGGAAGGGCCCCGCAAAGGCGGCGCCCGCACCGGTCCAGCCCTGGTGGTGCGCCCGGAAGGCGCCGCCCAGATCGCCCTACTCGGCCCCCCGAACAGCGGCAAGTCGTCCCTGCACGCCCGCCTGACCGGGTCGGAAGCGGAGGTGGGCCCCTACCCGTTCACCACCCAATATCCCCAGCCGGGCATGCTGCCCTACGAGGACGTTTACTTCCAGCTCGTGGATCTGCCGGCAGTGTCCCCCGAACATCCGGTTCCCTGGCTCGCCGCCGCCCTCCAGACGGCAGATGCCTGCTTGCTGGTGGTGGACCTCAGTGACCCCGCCTGCGTGGAACAGGTGGAAGCGCTCCACGCCTGGCTGCGGGACAAGCGGGTAACCCTGACCGAGCAGTGGAGCGCGGATGGGCCCCCGGCCGCGGAGGAGGATCCCTTCGCCCTGCGGCTTCCGGCGTTGCTCCTCGCCAACCAAGCAGATCGGCTGGCCGATCCGGAGGAGGAACTGCGGGCTTTCCTGGAGCTCACCGGGCTTCGCTACCCTAGTCTGATCGTTTCGGCCCAGAGCGGCCGGGGCCTGGGTAATATTGGCCCCTGGCTGTTCGAGCACCTGGGCATCGTGCGCGTCTACACCAAGGCGCCCGGCAAGCCGGCGGAGCGCAGCCACCCCTTCACCCTGCGCCGGGGCCAGACGGTGGAGGACGTGGCGCGGCGGGTGCACAAGGACTTGGCGCGCGCCCTACGCTACGCCCGGGTATGGGGAAAGGGGGGCATCCAAGGGC
>NZ_DAIRTR010000049.1:0-19411 GCF_036803785.1 Pelomicrobium sp.
GCCGCCTTCTTCTTGGCGGGAGCCTTCTTCTTGGCTGCGGTCTTCTTCGCCGGCGCTTTCTTCTTAGCGGCAGGCTTCTTTGCCGTGGCCTTCTTCTTGGCCGCAGGCTTCCTCGCCGCTGGTTTGGCAGCCTTCTTGGCTGCGGGTTTCTTTGTTGCCATGGTCAACCTCCTATCAAGTTACGTACACAAGGTACAACACTTGGCACTCGCGTGCCCCCTACCACCGGACGCGGCATGGCCGGCGGTGATCCGCCCGCCTACCGCGGCCTGCAGTAGCCTGTCGCCGCCCACGGCCTGTGCTCTAGTGCATGGCCAGCTTGGCCTTGTTGATGAGATCGTAGTACAACACATCGGCGTCGAGCTCGACTCCACTTTCCCAAGATAGCACATTACTGCGCGGGTCAATGCTGACCTCGCGGAAAGCATCCTCGTCGAGCCATGCTCGGAACTTACCCTTGCCCACCAGCGGGCCCAGGCAGACGCGCCCTTCGACGCCGTCCTCGAACCGAACCCACAGGGTGTAATTCGCCTCGGCACGCACTTCGGCGACCTGGCACAGCAGCGCGTCCATGATCAATCCCAGCTCAGGGTGCCGCCCACTTGATACTCGATCACCCGGGTCTCGAAGAAGTTTTTCTCCTTCTTAAGGTCGATCATCTCGCTCATCCAGGGGAACGGGTTGGTGGCACCGGGGTAGAGGGGATCTAGACCGATCTGCTGGCAGCGCCGGTTGGCGATGAAGCGCAGGTATTCCTTGAACATGGCGGCGTTCAGGCCCAACACTCCTCGTGGCATGGTGTCCTCGGCGTAGCGGTACTCAAGCTCCACGCCGCAGCGGATGAGCCCGGCGATCTCCTGCCTGAACTCCGGTGTCCAGAGGTGGGGGTTCTCCAGCTTAATCTGGTTGATGAGATCGATGCCGAAGTTGCAGTGCATCGACTCGTCCCGCAGGATGTACTGGTATTGCTCAGCCGATCCAGTCATTTTGTTCTGCCGCCCAAGGGCCAGGATCTGGACGAAGCCCACGTAGAAGAAGAGCCCCTCCATGATGCAGGCGAAGACAATGAGACTCCTCAACAGCTGCTGATCGGCTTCCCGGGTACCGGTCCTAAAGGAGGGGTCTGTCAGGGTGTCGATGAAGGGGATTAGGAACTCGTCCTTGTCCCGGATGCAGGGGATTTCGTGGTAGGCATTGAAGATCTCCCCCTCGTCCAGCCCCAGGGATTCCACGATGTACTGGTAAGCGTGGGTATGGATCGCCTCTTCGAAGGCCTGGCGCAGCAGGTACTGGCGGCACTCGGGAGCGGTGATGTGGCGGTAAGTCCCGAGCACGATATTGTTCGCTGCGAGCGAGTCGGCGGTGACAAAAAAGCCCAGGTTGCGCTTGACGATGAGCCGCTCGTCTGGAGAAAGCCCATCGGGGTCCTTCCACAAGGCGATGTCCCGGTTCATGTTGATCTCCTGGGGCATCCAGTGGTTGGCGCAGGCGGCCAAGTATTTCTCCCAGGCCCACTTGTATTTGAACGGCACCAGTTGGTTGACATCGGTTTGGCCGTTGATGATGCGTTTGTCTTCCACCCGGATGCGGCGGTAGGCGAAAGCATTGTCCATAACGGCTATCGGTCTTGCCGCTGGCGTGCCGCCAGGGATTCCCAGAGCCTGGACGCCCCGGGGTCGGCTCACGAGGTCGTCTTCAAAACCCAACATAATTTATTTCCTCCATGTTCGTCTGCTATGGCTCGGGCAATCGGATTAGCCCCATGCCCTTTCCTGACTAATCCTTCTCGCCTGACCTCTAGCCCCTGTCTACTGGCAGGACTCGCACTCCGGATCGCCAATGGCGCAGAGCCTGGGCTCGACCGAGGTGGTTTCTTCCACGCCCCCTTCCGCGGGGACGGCGTTCAGCGCACCGGCGCGCACCGTCGATTTTTCGGCGCTGGTGGCCGCTAGGGTTCTCAGGTAATAGGTGGTCTTGAGTCCCCTGATCCAGGCGAGCTTGTAGATCTCATCCAGCTTTTTGCCGGAAGCGCCTGCCATGTACAAGTTCAGGGACTGGGCCTGGTCGATCCATTTCTGGCGCCGGGCTGCCGCCTCGATGAGCCACTTGGGATCGATCTCGAAGGCGGTGGCGTAGAGCTTGCGGATCTCCGGCGGGATGCGATCGATCCGGGAAAGGCTGCCGTCGAAGTACTTAAGGTCTGCGATCATCACCTCGTCCCACATCCCCAGGCGCTTGAGATCGTCCACCAGGTACTGGTTGGCGACAGTGAATTCGCCTGACAGGTTCGACTTTACGTACAGATTCTGGTAGGTGGGCTCGATGGAGGCCGACACGCCCACGATGTTGGCGATGGTGGCGGTGGGGGCGATGGCGATGCAGTTGGAGTTACGCATGCCGTGCTTGCGGATCCGTTCCCGCAGAGCCTGCCAGTCCAGAGTAGCGGAGCGGTCCACTTCCAGATACCCTCCCCGCTCCTCGGCCAAGAGGTCAAGAGAGTCCTGGGGCAGGATGCCCCGGTCCCATAGGCTGCCGGGATAGCTGGCGTAGCGCCCTCGCTCCTCCGCAAGCTCGGTGGAAGCCCAATAGGCGTAGTAAGCCACCATTTCCATGGACCGATCGGCGAATTCCACCGCCTCTTCGGACGCGTAGGGGATGCGCAGCATGTGCAGGCAATCCTGGAAGCCCATGATACCGAGCCCCACCGGGCGGTGCCGAAGGTTGGAGGTGCGCGCCTTGCCCACCGCGTAATAGTTGACGTCGATCACGTTGTCCAGCATGCGCATGGCCGTGGAGATGGTCCGGCGCAGCCTTTCCGCATCCAGCTTGCCATCCGTAAGGTGGGCTGCCAGGTTGACCGAGCCCAGGTTGCACACGGCGATTTCGGCTTCCGAGGTGTTGAGGGTGATCTCGGTACAAAGGTTGGAGCTGTGCACCACTCCCACGTGGCGCTGGGGCGAGCGGATGTTGCACGGGTCTTTGAACGTGATCCAGGGATGCCCGGTCTCGAACAGCATGGTGAGCATCTTGCGCCACAGCTGCACCGCGGGAATCCTCTTGTAGAGCCTGATCTCCCCCCGAGCCGCCTTTTCCTCGTAGGCGATATAGGCCTCTTCGAAAGCCTTCCCATACTTGTCGTGCAAGTCCGGCACCTCGTTGGGAGAGAACAGGGTCCACTCACCCCCCTCCATCACCCGCTTCATGAACAGATCGGGCACCCAGTTGGCGGTGTTCATGTCATGGGTTCGGCGCCGGTCGTCCCCGGTGTTCTTTCTGAGCTCCAGGAACTCCTCAATGTCCAGGTGCCAGGTCTCGAGGTAGGAGCAGACCGCCCCCTTGCGCTTGCCCCCCTGGTTGACGGCAACGGCCGTATCGTTCACCACCTTGAGGAAGGGAATCACCCCCTGGCTCTTGCCATTGGTGCCTTTGATATGGCTGCCCAGCGCCCGCACCGGGGTCCAGTCGTTTCCCAGCCCTCCGGCAAACTTCTGCAGCAGGGCATTTTCCTTGATTGCCTGGAAGATGCCGTCCAAGTCATCGGAGACCGTGGTGAGATAGCAGCTCGAGAGCTGGCTGTGCCGGGTGCCGGAATTGAATAGCGTGGGGGTCGAGCTCATGAAACGGAAGCTCGACAGCACGTCATAGAACTCGATGGCGCGAGCCTCCCGGTCGATCTCGTTGAGCGCGAGACCCATGGCCACCCGCATGAAGAAGGCCTGGGGTAGCTCGATGCGTCGGCCGTCCACGTGGAGAAAGTAGCGGTCGTACAGGGTCTGGAGCCCCAGGTAGCCGAACTTGAGGTCCCGGGATGCATCGAGGGCCGCCCCCAGGCGCTTTAGGTCGAACTCCCCGAGCCGCTCGTCCAGCAGCTCTGCCTGGATACCCCGGGCGATGAACTCGGGGAAATACTCGGCGTAACGCTGCGTCATCTCCGCCTGGGTCACATCGCCCCCGAGAACCTCGTGCCGGATCGAGTGCAGGAGCAGGCGAGCGGTCACGTAGCTATAGGCCGGATCCTTCTCGATCAGGGAGCGAGCAGCCAGCACCGAGGATTTCCTCACCTCCTCCGCCGGCACGCCGTCGTAGAGGTCGCGTAGCGTGGCCTGTAAGACCAGATCCGGCCGAACCGCCTCGCCCAGACCCTCGCACGAAGCCTCGATCAGGCGCTTCAGGCGCTCCACGTCCAGCGGGCGGCGGCTGCCCGCCTCCACGACGTGCAGCGCCGGCGCCTCCGCGGCCTCCCGCGCCTGCTTCTGCCGGGCGCGTTCCCGAGCCCGCTCCTCCCGATAAAGGACGTAGGCTCGGGCCACGGCGTGCTCACCAGCGCGCATAAGGGCGAGCTCCACCTGGTCCTGGATGTCCTCGATGTGGAACGTGCCACCGCCCGGCTGGCGTCGCGATAGCGCGTTCACCACCGCCTCAGTCAACTGGGCCACCCGTTCCCGCACTCGGGCGGAAGCGGCCCCCTGGCCGCCGTTCACCGCGATGAAGGCCTTGGTCATGGCGATGGCGATCTTGGCCGGCTCGAATCCCACCACGGCGCCGTTGCGTCGGATGACCTTGTATTGGGCGTAGGGCGAGTCTTGATGAAGTGAGGCGTCGGGGCTCCCCCCCGGCGCTGGCGTCGCGAACGAGCTGCGCTCTCCTTTTGTGACGAGTTGCATCCTGAAATCTCCCCTCAGAGCTCGATGATTTGGTTCAATCTGTGGCCATCTTGTGCCGTGGTATTTATATGAACACTATATCTTGTGGCCACTATATCTTGTGCTTGGATTCTGCTTCTGCCACCAATAGTAGTAGACGATCTGCAGGAGTGCAACCCATTTCCGTCGCATGAAAAAGCGGCGGGAAAAAAGAGAGGGCATTCCGGTCCAGCCGGATGAATTCCGGCAAGCCACATCGGCGAGGGTTCCAGCAGGAAGGGTGCGTTTCGACCGCGCTCCAAGCACCCGCCTGGGAAAGCACAGTGGCGGACGTTCGACGACTGAGCCGAGGCTCAATCCTTCTTGGTGAGACGCGCGGAGCAACCTCGGGCTGCGCGGTAGCGAGCCCAGTCGAAACACGGGCCGGGGTCGGTTTTGCGGCCGGGGGCAATGTCGGAATGACCCACGATGTCTTCGATGGGGTAGATCGAGCGCAAGGCCTGCGTCAGGCGGTCAAGGCCGCGGTATTGAACTTCTTCGAAGGGGAGCCAATCGCAGCCCTCCAGCTCGATCCCGATGGAAAAGTCGTTGCAGCGCTCCAGGCCTCGCCAGTTGGAGGCACCGGCATGCCAGGCGCGTTTGAGGCATGGAACGAACTGGACGAGGGTTCCGTTGCGGCGCAGCAGAAAATGGGCTGACACTTTGAGGCCGGCGACCTGGCGATAGTAGGGATGGGCCTCGGGATCGAGCCGGTTGGTAAAGAGCTCGATGATGCCGCCCCCCCCGAACTCCCCGGGAGGCAGGCTGATGGCGTGAATGACCAGGAGCCGGATGGCCGTCCCCGCCGGGCGTTCATCCCAGTTGGGTGAAGGGATGTACTGGGCGCCCTGGACCAGGCCGTACTCGTCGATCCTCAAGCAGTCGCCCAGGTCCTGATCGGAAACGGACTCTGGCGAGCCAGGAGCGGTGCCCGACCCTTCGCTCATTGGATCCCCAAGCGCTCCATGCGGTAGCGCAGGGCGCGGAAAGTGATCCCGAGGAGTTTAGCCGCCGCGGTCCGGTTGAAGCGGGTCTTCTCCAAGGCTTCCAGGATCGCCTCTTTCTCGACCCGGTCCAGGTATTCCTGCAGGGGCCACTTACCCTCCAGGGTGGGCGTTGCCTCGGATGCCTCGGCCGGGGGGGTAAGTTGCAGATCCTCCACTTGGATCACTCCGCTACCGGACAGGGCCACGGCCCGCTCCAGGATGTTCTCCAGCTCCCGCACGTTGCCCGGAAAGTCGTAGGCGGTGAGCGCCTGAAGCGCCTGCGGCGACAAGCGGCACGTCGGACCATCGCGGGTAAGCCGAGCGAGGATCGACTCGGCAATGCGAGGCACATCCTCTCGCATTTCCCGCAGTGCCGGCATCTTGAGCTCGATCACGTTCAACCGGTAATAGAGGTCCTGACGGAAACGCCCCTCCTCCACACAGCGCCCCAGGTTCTGGTGGGTAGCGCTGATGATGCGCACATCCACCGGCTCTTCCTGGGTAGAACCCACTTTGCGGACCCGTTTCTCCTGGATCGCCCGCAGGAGCTTTACCTGCATCGCCAGGGGTAGGTCGGCCACCTCGTCCAGAAAAAGGGTACCGCCGTTGGCTGCCTGGAAAAAGCCGTCCCGGTCGCTCTCCGCTCCGGTGAAAGCTCCTTTGCGATAGCCGAAGAACTCGCTTTCCATGAGGTTCTCGGGGATGGCGCCACAGTTGACCGGCACGAACGGTTTAGAGCGTCGGGCACTCGCCTCGTGGATAAGCCGGGCTGCCAGCTCCTTACCACTGCCGGACTCGCCACTGATATAGACGGGGGCCTGGCTACGGGAAAGCTTCTCGATCATCTCCCGCACATGGGCGATGGCCGCTGATTCTCCAATCAGTCGCAGCGCCTCGGGCGCGGTCTTGGCAGATGTCTCCTTGGGCAGGTTCAAGGCCGACTTCACCAGGGTGCGCAGCTGGTCCAGGGACACGGGCTTGGCGAGGTAGTCGAAAGCACCCGCCTTGAGGGCGGCGACCGCATTCTCGGTGCTACCGTGGGCGGTGATCACGGCGACCGGCACGTCGGCGCAGCGGGCAGCGATATGACTGACCAGCTCCAATCCCGTGCCGTCGGGCAGGCGCATATCGGTGAGGCACAGATCGAAGCCGCCGTGAGCGAGCTTGTCTTTCGCCTCGGCGAGACTCGCCGCCCGCTCCACGTCGAGCCCCATGCGCAGCAGGGTAAGCTCCAGCAGCTCCAAGATGTCTGCCTCGTCATCCACCACGAGCACCTTGGGCACCTGCCCCTCGCTAGAGCCGGATCGCGTCGCTCGCTCTTTGCGCTTTAACATGATCCCTCCTGCATACCACCCTGAAATACCCTCCCCCGCCGGTATCGAGACAGTCCAGCGTCGCCCCATTGGCGTCGCAGATCTCGCGAGCGATGAAGAGCCCGAGCCCAGTGCCCGTCGGCGCCGTGGTAAAGAAGGGCTCGAAGAGTTGGGCTCGCAGCTTGGGGTCGATGCCCGGACCGTCGTCAATCACGTCGAGGCACACTTGGTTGGGAGTGACTCCGTCCACGGCCCGCAGCCGCACGCTTCCGGGCACCTTGCGGCAGTGCCGCCAGGCATTGCTGCACAAATTCCACAATACCTGATTCAAATGGCCACGGTCAAAGCACACGGTCCGATCCGTTTCCACCTCGATCAGGAAGGCTTCCTGGGGCACCCGCTGTCCGTGGCAGAATTCCTCCACGAAAGTGCGCAGAAACGGCTCGGGCCGGAAGACCTCGGCATTGACTCGATCCCGACGGTTTAACTGCAGCACCTCCTTCACCATGCGCTCTAGCCGCTGGGTATTGTCGCGGATAATGCTCAGCAGCCGCTGCTGGGTAGGGTTGATATCCCGCTCCTCCATCAGGAGCTCGGCCGCGTGACTGATGGCCGAGAGGGGGTTACGGATCTCGTGGGCGATGTTGGCGGTCAACCGACCGAGGGCAGCGAGTTTGAGCTGCTGGGCCTGGGATTGGATCCGGCTCATGTCCTCGAGAAAGAGCACTGCTCCGCCCTTGGCACCATCGCCGGTCGGAACGAAGCGCGGGCGTATCAGCCGATTAGTGGAGGAGACCCGCAGCAGATCGAAGCGCGTCTCCGGGTTTTCTCGCCACTGGCGCAGCCGCTCGCCAAGCACCGGCAACAGCTGTCCGACCTCCAATCCCTGCCCGGTCCCAGGGACAAGGCCGAGCAGCCGTTCGGCCTGGGAGTTGCGCTGCAGGACCCGGCCGTCTCCATCGAGGACCAGCACGCCATCGTGCATGTCCTGGATCACCAGCTGATTGATCTGAGCCATGCTCGCGAGTCGCATGCCGTGCTGGTGGGCGAGCTTTTCGCTTTCCACGACCCGCCGGGCCAGGGCATGAGCCAGCCAGGCCGTGGCGAAATAGCCAACGCACAGCAGCCCCGTGGGAAAGAAATCAGCGCTAGAGCGCTGCTCGCTGATCACGCCATAGGCCGCCTCGGCGAGCACCGCCATGCTGGCGAGGGAAGCGAAGAACAGCACCATCCGGCCCTGGGCGATCAGCCCAGCCGCGGCTAGGGTGGGCAGGAGCAGCAGGCCGAGGGCGCTGCGCATGCCACCGCTCGCGTGGAGCATCAAGGTGACGAAAAGCACGTCCGCCGCCACCTGGAGAGCGAGCTGCACGCTGAAGCGCACCCGACGCGCCCAGATCATGGCGACGAAAACCGCTGCGCTAGCGAGATAGCCGATTGCGGCGATCAGGTAGAGCCGGCGGTCGGTGGAGGCGAGGATCAACTCGGGACCCAACAGCAGTACCGCCCCGAGAAGGATGACACCGAGGGCAAGCCGGTACGCGTTGAAATAGGCGAGGGAACGCCAGAAAGGCGGGGGCGGGTAGGCCGCGGTGGCCTGCCTGTCCGCTTCGGCCGATCCGGGCGGCTGCTCAGCCCCCGTGGAGACGCCGGTGCTCTTCGCTGCAGTAGTGGCGCTCACCGCTCGAGAGGCTTTCGCTACGGGGAACGTGAATACCGCAATGGGCGCAACGCACCATGTCTTCCACGGCGGGCGGCGGATGGGTGGAGGAAGGGCGCTCGACGTGTTTGCGATAGGCCTTGAGGATCCAGAAGACGACCAGGACGACGAGGGCGACCAGGAGCAACTTGCCCATCGGTCACCCTCCTCGACCCGGCGGCTTTCCGGACTGCCGGGCGGTCCCAACGGTGTCTGCCCTCATGCCCAAAGGGTTCGCCCGCTCGGCCCCTTCCTGCCGAGCCCGGGCGCCAAGGTCTCGGAGTGGCCATCCCTTCGTCCTCAAGGACGCCTTCCCAGCGCCGCGGGATCGGCAGAGGCAAAATGGTCGGGGTGAGAGGATTTGAACCTCCGACACCTGCGTCCCGAACGCAGTACTCTACCAGGCTGAGCTACACCCCGAAGCAATCAACACTACGCTTGCCGTCCCCACCTTCATCCGGACGCCTTTTTACGCCTGTGCGCCGCTTTCCGGCGGGAAATCGGGCGCGAAAACGTCTAATATGTTCGCGTCACCGCAAAATCGGCTAATTGTAGCAGACATTCCTTGTAGCGCGTGGGCGCAAGGGGCTCCAGCATGGCCACCGCAAGACCGGATTCTGCCGCGGCCCGCGCCCGAGTGTACTCCAGGGCCCCGGTCTCCTGGATAGTGCGCAGAACCAACGGAAACTCTTCGGTCCCTCCCCTCTCGATGGCGGCGCGGATCAGGGCCGCCTGCTCGGGAGAACCCGTGCGCATGGCGTAGATTAGGGGCAAGGTGGCCTTGCCTTCGGCCAAGTCGTCACCCAAGTTCTTGCCGGTCTGGTGCAGATCCCCGGAGTAGTCGAGCACGTCGTCGATCAGCTGGAAGGCTGTGCCTAAGTGCATGCCGTAAGAGGCCATCGACTGCTCGATGCGAGACTCAACGCCGCCCAAAATAGCCCCCAGCCGGCTGGCCGCCTCAAACAGCTTGGCCGTCTTGAAGCGGATCACCCGCAGATAGCGCTCCTCATCGATGTCGGCGTCGTGGCAGTTCATGAGCTGCAGCACTTCGCCCTCGGCAATGGTGTTGGTCGCGTCGGCGAGCACCCGCATGACAGCCATGCTGCCCACGCCCACCATCATCTGGAACGCCCGGGAATAGAGGAAGTCGCCCACCAGCACACTGGCGGCGTTGCCAAACAAGGCGTTGGCGGTTGCCCGGCCACGGCGCAGCGCGGACTCATCCACCACGTCGTCGTGCAGCAGGGTAGCGGTATGGATGAACTCTACCACCGCGGCGAGCTCATGGTGGTCGGTGCCGGAGTATCCACAGGCCCGGGCCGCCAGGATCAGGACCAGGGGCCGCAGGCGCTTGCCGCCGCTCTGAACGATGTATTCGCTCACCTGCCGGATCAGGGGCACGTCCGAGTGCAGCCGCTGCCGAATGACCCGATCGACGGCGTTCAGGTCTTCCTTGGCGAAATCGCGGATGGCTTCGATGGGCATGCCGGCGACGAGAAAAGGGGCTCATGGTAGGAACGGGCCTCCCCAGTGTCAAGGCGAAAGCAGCGGAAGACCGGGGAAACTCCTGCACCCGCTCCCTTCCTTTGACCGCCCCTCCTTTCCTGGATATACTTTATAGTTTTGAAAAAACAGGCTTTCGGAGATTGGCATGTACGCGGTAGTGAAAACCGGCGGCAAACAATACCGGGTCTCTGCGGGAGACAAGCTTCTGATCGAAAAGCTCCCGGCAGGAGCGGGCAGCGAGGTAGTGCTCGATCAGGTCCTCTTGATCGCCGACGGCGAACAAGTGAAGACCGGCACACCCTTGGTCCCAGGAGCGGCGGTGAAAGCCACGGTGCTCGGCCAGCGCAAGGGGGAGAAAATCAAGATCTTCAAGCTGCGCCGGCGCAAGCATTACCGCAAGACCCAAGGCCATCGGCAAATTTATACCGAGATCCGGATCGACGGGATCGAAGTCGCCTAAAAGAAGTTAAACCAGGAGTTCCCACATGGCACACAAGAAAGCTGGCGGCAGCTCGAGGAATGGGCGCGAATCGGAATCGAAACGCCTGGGGATCAAGCGGTTCGGCGGACAGCGGGTAAACGCCGGCGAGATTATCGTCCGGCAGCGGGGCACCCAGGTACATCCCGGGGAAAATGTGGGCATGGGCCGGGACCACACCCTCTTCGCCAAGGTGGCGGGCCGGGTGCAGTTCGCAGTGAAAGGCCCCCTGCGGCAAAAGACGGTGAGCATCATCCCGACTTGACCGCTGCCCGCCAGGCGGTTGCGTCGCGGCCGACGTGCTGATCTGGCACCGATGCCACCCGAACGGGGGAACGCGGCCCGCGGGGTAAAGGCCCTATCACGTGGATAGGGCTTTTTTGTTCCACCGATGTCTAAGGACATCGGACAGCTCCCATTTAGACCTGCCAGGGGACCAAGGAACTCCTCGAGGCGGGCGGGCAGCGGCTGCCGGTAGGCAGGATGCGCTAGCGCCGACGCTGTGAAGGACCGGATAAGTGAAATTCATCGACGAAGCCCTCATTCGCGTCGTGGCCGGGAAAGGCGGCGACGGCGTGGCAAGCTTTCGGCGCGAGAAGTACGTGCCGCGAGGTGGCCCCAACGGGGGCGATGGAGGCCGCGGCGGCAGTGTCTACCTAGTGGCCGATGCGAATTTGAACACCTTGGTGGACTACCGCCATGAGCGGATTTTTCGCGCCGGCAACGGGGAAAACGGTCGAGGCTCGGACTGCTACGGCAAAAGCGGGCGCGACCTCCATTTGCGGGTGCCGGTGGGGACGATCGTTACCGATGCCGAAACGGGTGAAGTGCTGGCGGATCTGAGCACTCCCGGCCAGACCGCCCGGGTGGCCAAGGGAGGTGCTGGCGGACTGGGCAATCTGCACTTCAAATCCAGTACCAACCGGGCACCGCGCCAGTTCACCCGGGGCGAGCCGGGAGAGGAGCGGACGCTCAGGTTGGAGTTAAAGCTTCTCGCCGACGTGGGGCTGCTGGGCCTGCCCAACGCCGGCAAGTCCACCTTGTTACGCGCCCTGTCGGCCGCCCGGCCCAAGGTGGCCGATTATCCTTTCACCACCCTCCACCCCCATCTGGGGCTGGTGCGGGTGGAAGCACACCGCAGCTTCGTGGTCGCCGACATTCCCGGTCTCATCGAGGGCGCCGCCGAAGGGGCGGGGCTGGGCCATCAGTTCCTACGCCACCTAGCCCGCACTCGCCTTCTCCTCCACCTGGTGGATATCGCGCCCCTCAATCCCCAGACCGACCCAGTCCGGGAGGCTCGGGCGCTCGTGCAGGAGCTCAAGAAGTACGACCCGGCCCTCCATCGCAAACCCCGCTGGCTAGTGCTCAACAAGGTGGACCTGCTGCCTGCCCAAGCGCGCCAGCAGGCGATCCAGCGGTTCGTGCGCGCCTACCGCTGGCAGGGCCCCACCTTCGCCATCTCGGCGCTCACCGGGGAAGGCTGCCGGGAGCTCGCCTATGCCGTCATGGACCACCTGGAAGCGACGCCCTTAGATGCAGCGTCGACCCTCACCGCCCAGGAAGAGGCAGGCTAAGAGGCCATGGGTTCCGTCGTTGCAAGAGCCCGACGTCTAGTGGTCAAAGTGGGCAGTAGCCTCGTAACCAACGACGGCCGGGGGCTTGACCATGATGCCCTTGCCCGCTGGGCGGAACAGATCGCTCGGCTGCGCCGGGATGGAAGACAAGTGGCCCTGGTCTCCTCGGGGGCGATCGCCGAGGGGCTGCAGCGTCTCGGCTGGAGGCGGCGCCCCCACGCCCTGCATGAGCTGCAGGCGGCGGCGGCCGTGGGCCAGATGGGGCTCGTGCAGGCTTACGAATCGTGCTTCCGCACCTACGGCCTACATGCGGCCCAAATTTTGCTCACCCACGACGACCTGGCCGACCGCAAGCGTTACCTCAATGCTCGCTCGACGCTCCTTACCCTGCTCGCCCTGAACGTGGTGCCGGTCATCAACGAGAACGACACGGTGGTCACCGACGAGATCAAGTTCGGGGACAACGACACCCTGGCGGCTCTGGTCACCAATCTCATCGAGGCCGAATGCCTCATCATCCTCACCGACCAGCAGGGGCTGTTCGAAGCGGATCCGCGCCAGCACCCCGAGGCGCGACTCATCGGTGAGGCCCGGGCAGGCGATCCCGCCCTGGAGCGTATGGCGGGCGGGGTGGGCTCCGCCATCGCCAAAGGGGGCATGCTCACCAAGGTGCTCGCCGCCAAGCGGGCAGCCCGTAGCGGCGCGGCCACGGTGATCGCGAGCGGCCACGAGCCCGATGTGCTGGTGCGACTGGCCGCGGGAGAACGCATCGGCACCCTGCTTATCACGGAGCAGGCGCCCATCACCGCCCGCAAGCAATGGCTCGCTGATCATCTGCAAGTACGGGGCCGCCTAATGCTGGACGCTGGCGCGGTAAAGGTGCTCCTCGAGCAAGGAAAAAGCCTGCTGCCCATCGGCGTAGTGGATGCGGTCGGGGACTTCGACCGGGGGGAAGTGGTCGCCTGCATCGCTCCGGACGGCCGGGAGGTGGCCCGGGGGCTGGTCAACTACAACGCCGAAGAGACGCGCAAAATCCTGCGTCGGCCGAGCCACGAGATCGAGGCAATTCTGGGCTACGTGGACGAGCCCGAGCTCATCCACCGGGACAATCTGGTGTTGCTGTAACCACGCACACCCAATCGCTGCGAAGGTCTAACCTGCCGCGCAGGTTAAGCGGGGCGGGCAAAGCTGCAATTGGGTTCCGCTCTCAAACTGCAGGGCCCCAGAAAAGGGGAGCCGGCGTACCGCCCTAGCGAACAGCGTTGAGGGATTCCGGATGGATGCCCGCCTTGAGCGCTGCCACGGCTTCTTCCGGGGTCCTGACCGGCATCTTTCCTGGGCAGAAGAAATCGTAGTAGAGCACCCGCTGGTGCAGGGTCTGCCGCTGGGCCTCGATGGGAATCCATCGGGGATTGCGCGCCTTGGACCATAGGCCCTCCCCCCGGCCGAAGGCGTAGCGCTTCAGCTCCCGGGTGGCACAGCGCATGCCCTCGAAGCTCACTGTGTTCGTCCCGTCTGAGCCTCGCACCACCAGGACGTAGCGCACCACCCCGTCCTGCCCCACCTGGATGGAAGCCGCGTCCACAAAATAGCGAAACGGCAGGGTCGGTGACACCCGGAACTCGATCAGGTTTTCCGCCTCGGGATAGGGGGGCAAGCGGGTCTCCAGCTCGCTCCACGCCTGCTCTTCCTCTTCCACGTATCCTTCCAGGCCATGGAAGGTCTGGGCCCAGCCGGGAAGCGCCAGACCGGCAGCCAGCAGGAGGGACAAGCCGGGACGAAGGAAGCGGATCATGCGCTCTGGAGGTCGTTGAGCAGCGACTCTCGCACTTGGGCATCGACCGGATCGACCACCGCGGTGTATTGCGGATGATCGACACCAATGGCGAGTCTTGCCCCGGCGCGCAACGCCCGGATCATCTCGGGCGTCAGCTCGAAACGCAGGAAGTGCACTGAAGAGGTCTTCTCCGGCGTCTCCCGTTCCAGGTCCTCGTCTGCGATGGCATAGACCCGGGGGAGCTCATCGATGCGCACCCAGACCCGGTCCTCGATACCGATCAGCTTTTTCAGCATCACCTTGCGCTCGTTTAGATCTGGGTACTCGATCATCATGGTGACCTTCCAGTTACTGCCATCGGGCACCAAAGGATTGTAAGCTTCCAGCTCGTCCTGAATCCCCTCCTCCTCGAAGATGCGCTCGGCGCGCAGCATCTCCTGAATCTGGTAGCGCATGGTGAGCTCGTCTTCGAAATGCAAAGTCACATGCTCACCCAGCCTCACCTTGCGGTTTTTCTTGTGCGCCATCACCCGGGCCCGGAAATCGGCCCTTGCCTTGGCATAATCCTCCAGAGACAACAGGCTCTCTCGCGTGATTCTCGGCATCGCTGACATCCTCTCCGTTGCTCCGACATTCGGGGCCGTCTGCATCACGGCCCCTCGCTTTCCAGTGTGCAAATGGCTCGGGGCTCGTCGATCGTGAGCACCAGACTCTCCGAGAGAAAGAGCTGGTAGTGGATTCCATCGTTGCCGGCGTAGCCGGCCATCAGGTCCTGCCCCACCACGATGCGGCCGACGCGCGGGTCCACCAGGACGGCCCCCTTGATCCCCGCCTTGTAAATTCCCAGCTCACACAAGCGCTTTAAATGCTCCACCTGGAGCATGTCAGTGCCCTCGTAACGACGGAAAAGGCTGTTGTACAAAGCGGGCTCCAGCGCCAGGGCGTAAGGACCATGCAGGCCATTCGAATCCAATGCGTTCACCGCAGCGAGCACATCGTTCAAGGCTTGCTCCAAGTTTTTCCAGTCACCACGCTTCACTCGGCTGCGGCCCTTCGCGTTCATCAGGCCCTCTAGGTGGAAACCCTCCTGGCCGTAGTAGATGAACTCCTCCTCTCGCCGGGCAACCGCTTCCGCCGCGGCGGCGAGCGCGTTGAGGTTGAGAGGCTCGCCCATCGTCACATGGGCTTCCAGCCGGCGCACGCTGAGATCGAATCGCTTGCGGATCATGGGTACCGATATGGCACGACTGATCACCGCCCCCGCCTCTCCTTCCGCCGGCTGCCGGCAGTAATCGTCGGCGCCAATCTCCACCGAGGTGAGCCCCATGCCGTAAGGTCCTTCCAGGTCCAGGAAGCGACGGCCGGTAAGCAGACCCCGTGCGCTCTTGACTGCTTGCTCATCGATCTTATCCCACAGGTGGGAAGGGAAAGGCGCCTGATCCCGATTGAGATATTTCATTTCACTGACCCTCCCTTTGCTTCAGCGAACCGATGGTAAGCCTCAACCCCATCGGGACCGCGCTCGATTTGCCCGTATCGACCTCCTCCACTTCGGTAATAGGCGCTTCGGTAAAGAGGTAGGTCTTCAGGTGACGCTCGAAATCGGGATGGCTCCTGCGCAGCCATTCCAGCACCATGCAGGCGTGCTCGATTTCCTCGCGCATGTTATGCAGAAGGATTTCCTTGAGCGCAGGGTCGGCACAGGCATCAGCCCGCTGCCGATACCAGTCCACCGCCTCCAGCTCTTCCTGCAGGGAAACGAGCGCTCGATGCAGATCTCTCGTTTGCTCGGAGATCTGCTCCAGGGGTTCGTGATAGCCCGCACTGCTAACTGCCATGGATTTTCTCCTTTCTCTCTTTCGGCCTCATATGCCGTAAGCCATCCGCAGCAGGGTGAGGGGATGGGTGGGCTTGCGGCCGTCCTTGAGCCCGTTCTCAATCTGGTGCCCAGCGATCGGACAATCGCTCGCGTAGTAGTCCGGTTCCTTTTGACGAACGCGGTTCACCACCGGTCGGCCGATTTTCATGGATGTCTCATGGAATTCACTTTTTACCGCGTAGGTCCCGTCATGGCCCGAGCAGCGCTCAATCAGGTCCAGTTCGGTGCCGGGGATCAACTGGAGGACCTCCCGAGTCTTGAGACCGATGTTCTGCACCCGCAGGTGACAGGCGGCATGATAGCTCACCTTGCCCAAGGGCTGCTTGAAATCCAGTTTGAGCTTGCCCTCCTTGTGGCGCAGAGCCAGGTATTCGAACGGATCGAAAATTCGCTCCCGCACCTTTGCTACGGCTTCGTCCTCCGGGAACATGAGGGGTAGCTCCTGCTTGAACATGAGCACACAAGAAGGCACAGGCGCCACCACGTCCCATCCCTTCTCGACCACTTCCAACAGAGCCGGAATGTTCTCCTGCTTGGCGCGGGCAACGGAGTCCAGGTCCCCAAGCTCGAGCTTCGGCATACCGCAGCAGCGTTCGTGGCCGAGCAGCGTAAGAGCGATGCCATTGTGCTCGAACACTTTGACCAGGTCCTCGGCGAGCTGGGGCTCGTTGTAATTGCCGTAACAGGTGGTGAACAGGGCCACCCGCCCGCGAGTCCGGCCCGCCACCTCGGGATGGGCAGCGAGGCTCGTGCGCCCTTTCAAGCGCCGCCGTGCCGTGCGCCACTGGTACTCGGGTAGTAGGGCGTCCGGGTGAATGCCCAGGGTTTTCTCCAGGACCTTGCGCAGGGCTGGGCTTCGGTTGGCTGCATTCACGGCCTGGGCCACCACGGGAATCGCTGCGAGCTTACCCACCGCGTCGGTGGAGGAGAGCACTCGGTCCCGGAAGCGGGTCTTACCATGCTTGAAGCGAAAGGCCTTGGCCCGCAACATCAAGTGCGGAAAGTCCACGTTCCACGGATGGGGCGGCACGTAGGGGCATTTTGTCATGTAGCACAGGTCGCAGAGATAGCAGTGGTCCACCACTTTCCAGTAGTCCTGCTTCGCCACCCCGTCCACCTCCATCGTCTCCGAGGCGTCCACCAGGTCGAACAAGGTCGGAAACGCATTGCACAGGCTCACGCAGCGCCGGCAACCGTGGCAGATGTCGTATACCCGCTCCAGCTCGGCGAACAGGGCTCCTTCGTCATAGAACTGCGCCTCCCGCCACTTGAGCGGATGCCGGGTGGGCGCTTCCAGGCTTCCCTCGCGGGGGGGATCGACCGGCGTCGGCATGATACGGAAACTCCTCTGGCTGGCTGAGTCTCGGCTGGCGAGGAACAGGCGCCCCATCCAAAAATCAGGGCCGGAGGACCGGCCCTGAGTGTGGCGCCGCGTGGCGAATTATTGGCCCAACGTATCCAGGGCCTTCTGGAAGCGATTGGCGTGGGAGCGCTCCGCCTTTGCCAGGGTCTCGAACCAGTCGGCGATCTCGTCGAAACCCTCCTCCCGGGCAGTCTTGGCCATGCCGGGGTACATGTCGGTGTACTCGTGGGTCTCGCCCGCAATGGCCGACTTCAGGTTATCCGGCGTGGGACCAATAGGGAGATCGGTGACCGGGTCGCCGCACTGCTCCAGGTATTCCAAGTGGCCATGGGCATGACCGGTCTCCCCCTCCGCCGTAGAGCGGAACACCGCCGCCACGTCGTTGTAGCCCTCCACGTCCGCCTTGGCGGCAAAGTAAAGATAACGTCGATTGGCCTGGGATTCGCCAGCAAACGCGTACTTGAGGTTTTCGTGGGTCTTGGATCCTTTGAGTTGCATGGACGCTCTCCTTTCTTCAAGTGAAAGGGCCAAGGACTTTCCCGAAGAGTCGATCTCGGGACAGCACATTTAGCCCAAGGTCAAAATTTAGACTTAGTCTAATTCAATGCGCTCCCCTCGTCAACGGCTTCCAGCCCTCGGCGGGCGGTCTTCGCGCTTTTTTCTTGGCGGCGACGGACGGAGCCACGACGCCGAGGCACAAAGCACCCGGCAGCTTAGATACGGTGCCCTCTGGCGAACTCCTCAGGCTCCGCCTGATTCTCCCGCGAGGGCTGGCATCGGCGGGCGGCGCGGCCGGGACCGCCGGCGGCTCCGTGGCGGCTCCAGATAACGGGCCAGCTCAGTGAGGGCCTGTTGGTAGACCAAGCGCTTGAATTCGACCACGGCGTCCAACGGCCCCCAATACTCGTACCAGCACCAGGCGTCGAATTCCGGGTGATCGGTGGCCCGCAGGCACACGTCGCAATCTCGGCCCACGAACCTCAACAGGAACCAGATCTGCTTCTGCCCCCGGTAGTGGCCGCGCCAGTCTCGGCGCAGCCATTGGGGCGGGACATCGTAGCGTAGCCAGCCGCGCGTGCGCCCCAAGATCCGTACGTGCTCGGGACCGAGCCCCACCTCCTCGCGCAACTCCCTATACATGGCTTGCTCGGGCGTCTCCCCCGGCTTGATCCCACCTTGCGGGAACTGCCAGGAATGCTGTTTGACTCGCTTCCCCCAGAAGACCTCGTTCTTGGCATTGAGCAGAATGATTCCAACGTTGGGGCGATATCCATCTCGGTCGATCATGGCATCACCCGTACAATTTCATGAACCGGTTCGATTTTTTCACATTTTGAAACGTAAGGAAAGCGCCCCTGGTCAGCCGCCCCCTCGCTTTCGGAGCGGCCTGACAGGATTTTGCCTTCCCCTGTAGAATTTCTTCTTCGCGAAGGACTTGCAGCATGCGGGTATCCCGATTCTTCCTTTCCACGCTCAAAGAGGCGCCCGCCGAGGCGGAAATCGTCAGCCATAAGCTGATGCTACGCGCAGGGCTTATCCGGCGCCTAGGCAGCGGGCTCTACACCTGGATGCCTTTGGGATTGCGGGTGTTGCGCAAGGTGGAAGCCATCGTGCGGGAGGAGATGAACGCTGCTGGCGCCATCGAGTTGCTGATGCCTGCCGTGCAACCCGCCGAGCTGTGGCAGGAGTCGGGCCGCTGGGAGGCCTTCGGTCCCCTCATGCTCAAAATCAAAGACCGCCACCAGCGGGACTTTTGCTACGGCCCCACCCACGAGGAGGTGATCACGGATCTGGCCCGGCGGGAGATCAAGAGCTACCGCCAGCTTCCAGTCAACCTCTATCAGATCCAGACCAAATTCCGGGACGAGATCCGCCCCCGTTTCGGGGTCATGCGGGCCCGGGAATTTCTCATGAAGGACGCCTATTCCTTTCATGCCGATCGGGCGAGTCTGGAGGCCACCTACCGGGTCATGTACGACACCTACAGCCGCATCTTCGCGCGCCTGGGGCTCAAGTTTCGCGCAGTCGCCGCCGATCCCGGCGCCATCGGTGGCAGCGCTTCCCATGAGTTCCACGTGCTGGCCGACGCCGGTGAGGATGCCATCGCCTATTGCCCCGATTCCGACTACGCGGCCAACGTGGAGCTGGCGGAAGCAT
>NZ_DAIRTR010000050.1:0-19220 GCF_036803785.1 Pelomicrobium sp.
CCCTTGTACCGGATGATGGCCCTCACCCGCGCCTTCGATGCCAAGGCCATTGCCCTACAGCGCACCGGACGTTTGGGCACCTTCGCCTCCTCCCTGGGACAGGAGGCGGTGAGCGTGGGCGTGGGAAGCGCCATGCGCCCCGAGGACGTCCTGCTCCCTGCATATCGGGAATACGGCGCCCAGTTCCTGCGAGGCGTCACCATGACCGAGATCCTCCTCTATTGGAGCGGGGATGAGCGGGGGATGAACTTCTCCGGCCCGCCCCACGACTTTCCCATCTGCGTCCCTATTGCCAGTCAGGTGTGCCACGCGGCGGGGGTAGCCTATGCCTTCCAGTACCGGCGCGAGCCCCGGGTGGCAGTGGCCGTGTTCGGCGATGGAGCCACTTCCAAAGGTGACTTCTACGAGGCCCTCAACCTCGCCGGCGTGTGGCGGCTGCCCGCGGTGTTCGTGATCAACAACAACCAGTGGGCCATCTCGGTACCCCGCGCCCGCCAGACGGCCGCCGAAACCCTGGCCCAGAAGGCCATCGCCGCCGGCATCCCGGGCGAGCAGGTGGACGGCAATGACGTGGTCGCCGTGCGCCACGCCGTGGAGCAGGCCCTCGCCAAAGCACGGGCTGGTGGCGGTCCGACTTTGATCGAGGCCCTCACCTACCGGCTCGGGGATCACACCACCGCCGACGACGCCAGCCGCTATCGGGACGCGGAAACGGTGAAGGCCCGCTGGGCGGAAGAACCCCTGTCCCGGCTGCGGGCGTACCTCGCCCGTTGCGGCGCCTGGGATCGTGAGAAGGAAGAAGCGCTTGAGAAGGAGTGCGCCCGCCGAGTGCAGGCGGCGGTGGACGAATTCCTGGCAATCCCCCCGCCGGGGCCAGAACAGATGTTCGACCGCCTCTACGCCACGCTGCCCGCCGCCCTGGAAGAGCAGCGCGCCACCGCCCTCGCCTTCGCGCCGCGAAGCCTCTGTTCCGAGGAAGGCAGCAATGGCTGAAGTCACCATGGTGGAAGCCATCAACATGGCCCTCGCCTGGGAGATGGCTCGGGATCCCACAGTCATCGTGCTAGGGGAAGACGTGGGGGTGAATGGCGGCGTGTTCCGCGCCACCGTGGGACTGCTCGCCCGCTTCGGCGCTGAGCGGGTGCTGGACACTCCCTTGGCGGAGACCGCCATCGCCGGCATCTCCGTGGGCATGGCCGCCCAGGGGTTGAAACCGGTGGCGGAGATCCAGTTTACCGGCTTCATCTACCCGGCCCTGGACCACATCGTCAATCATGCTAGCCGCATGCGCCACCGCACCCGCGGGCGCCTCTCCTGCCCCATGGTACTGCGTTCCCCGTGCGGTGCCGGTATTCATGCGCCGGAGCACCATTCAGAGAGCGTGGAGGCTTTCTTCGTCCATGTCCCCGGGCTGCGGGTGGTAATCCCCTCCTCTCCCCAGCGGGCCTACGGGCTGTTGCTCGCCGCGATCCGCGACCCCGACCCGGTCATCTTCCTGGAGCCCACCCGCCTCTATCGCCTGTTCCGGCAAGAGGTGGCGGACAACGGCGAGGCCCTCCCCCTGGATGTGTGCTTCACCTTGAGGGAAGGCAGCGACGTTACCCTGGTTTCCTGGGGCGCCACGGTGTACGAGACACTGGCGGCCGCCGACGCTCTGGCGGCGGAAGGCATCTCCTGCGAGGTGCTCGATGTGGCCACCCTCAAGCCTCTGGACATGGGCAGCATCCTGGCCTCGGTTGCCCGCACGGGCCGCTGCGTGATCGTCCACGAGGCAGCCCGCACCGGGGGATTGGGCGCCGAGATCGCCGCGGGTCTCGCCGAGCGGGGCCTGCTGAGTCTCCTCGCCCCGGTGGAGCGGGTCACAGGCTACGACGTGGTGGTGCCCCTTGCACGGCTCGAGTACCAGTACATGCCCAGCGTGGAACGCATCGTCGCCGCCGTGCGCAAGACGTTGAAGTTCGCGTAACTTGAAAACTTGAACCGCAGGGACACGATGAGGATCTTCAAGCTTCCCGATTTGGGAGAGGGATTGCACGAGGCGGAGATCGCCCAGTGGCATGTCCAGGAGGGAGACGAGGTGCAGGCCGACCAGCCCCTGGTGTCGGTGGAGACCGCCAAGGCGATCGTGGACATCCCCGCACCTTACGCCGGGCGTATGGTCAAGCGCTTTGCGCAGCCCGGAGAAGTGGTGCATGTGGGCGCCCCGCTCGCCGGCTTCGAGGGAGAGGCCGCCGAGGAAGACACGGGCACCGTGGTGGGCCAGATGCCCGCGGGGCAGCGCGAGCGGGTGGAGGAGACTCCCGGGCTGCTCGCCCGACCGATAGGGGGCGGCATCAAGGCAACGCCGGCAGTACGCGCCCTCGCCCAGAAGCTCCAGGTAGATCTGGCCATGGTCACCCCCACCGGCCCGGACGGCCTGATCACGGCCGCCGACGTGCAGCGCGTGGCGCGCATCCTGGCCGAGGCGGGGCCGCGGGAGATGCTGCGGGGCGTGCGGCGCGCCATGGCCCAGAACATGACCCTAGCCAATGCCGAGGTGGCCTCGGCTACCCTGGTGGAGGACGCCGACATCCACGCCTGGCGGACAGGGGAGGATGTCACCGTGCGCCTGATCCGGGCCCTGGTGGCCGGTTGCCGGGCCGAGCCGGCACTCAACGCCTGGTACGATGCCCAGGCCATGGCCCGCTGGCTGGTGAAGGACGTGCACCTAGGGCTGGCGGTGGACACCCCGGACGGCCTGTTCGTCCCGGTGATCCGAAACGTGGACAAGATGGAACCACAGGTGCTGCGCAAAGCGATCGACCAGCTGGTGGAAGACATGAAAGCCCGGCGCCTGCCCCCAGAGGATCTGCGGGGCAACACCATCACCCTCTCCAACTTCGGCATGATCGCCGGCCGCTACGCCGCACCCGTGGTACTGCCACCCACGGTGGCCATCCTGGGCGCCGGACGCATCCGGGACGCGGTGGTGGCGGTCGGGGGCCAGCCCGCAGTGCATCGCCTCCTGCCCCTCTCCCTCACCTTCGATCACCGTACCGTCACCGGCGGGGAAGCGGGCCGCTTCTTGGCGGCCGTGATCGCCGACCTGGAAAAGCCGGCGTAATGAATCACGGGGATACCCCCGGAAGCCGTCCGCAGGGCACGCTGGGAACGGGCGAAGCGCGCGGTGGGCAATATGGATAAATCCTTGCGCGGCGTGCTAAAGCGCATCCTGCTCGCTTTCTTTCCAGACTTTCCTTTCTCGTCCTTCGCCCCCTCTGCGTTAAGTAGCCCCTCTCTTCTGCTCTTTGCTTCTGCGCTGCTGTGGCTCGCATTCGAGACGGCCTGGGCGCAAGAGCACTACGACGCCCTGCGCCAGCGCATGGTGGAAGAAGTGGCCAGGATGGCCTCTCTGACCGCAGCAGAGACAGGCCGCGCCGGAATCGATGACAGAGTCATGGGGGCGCTTGCCCGGGTGCCCCGCCACCAGTTTGTTCCTTCGGGCCAGGTCCCCAACGCCTACGAGAACCGACCCCTGCCTATCGGCCACGGCCAGACTATCTCCCAGCCCTATATCGTGGCCCTGATGACCGATCTGCTGGAGGTGGCACCGGGCCATAAGGTGCTTGAGGTGGGCACCGGCTCCGGCTACCAGGCGGCAGTGTTGGCGGAAATGGGCGCCCGGGTCTTTACCATCGAAATCATCGAGCCTCTGGGACGTAGCGCCGAAGAACGGCTCAAGCGCCTGGGCTACCGCCAGGTGCAGGTGCGCGTGGGCGACGGCTATTATGGCTGGCCGGAGGAAGCGCCCTTCGACGCGATTATCGTCACTGCCGCGGCGAGCCACATCCCACCGCCCCTGGTGCGCCAGCTCAAGCCCGGGGCGCGCATGGTGATCCCGGTCGGCGCTCCCTTCCTCACCCAGCACCTAATGCTGGTGCGCAAGAGCGTCGAGGGAGCCATCGAGAGCCGCCCAATCCTCCCGGTGAGGTTCGTCCCCCTCGCGGGGGGCCACTGATGGGAATGGAAGGCGTCAAGGAGCCGCTGCCCCGGGCCGCTCCTGGCTCCCCTCCCAGCGGCAGCTCCCTTCCCCATTGCGCACCCCCTGCTGTCGGAACCGCAAGTAGACCGCCGCTCCTCGCTGTCGCCCTGGTTTCCGCCGCGGCCCTCGCCTACGAAGTGCTGCTCACCCGCATTTTCTCCATCGTCCTGTGGCACCACTTCGCCTACATGATCATCAGCGTCGGACTGCTGGGCTATGGAGCCGCGGGATCGGTGGTGAGCCTGCTGCGCAAGCCGCTAGAACGGCACTACGAGCTTCTCTTCATCGCCGCCGCCGCTCTCTTCGGCCTGACCGCCCTGCTCTGCGCCCAGGCGGCCCAGCACGTAGGGTTCAATCCCCTGGAGCTCGCCTGGAGCGGACGCCAGCTCGTGCACCTGGCGACAGCTTACGCCTTGCTCGCCCTGCCCTTCTTCTTCGCTGCAGTGTGCGTGTGTCTAACCCTCACCCGCTTCGGGACCGACATTCCGCGAGTGTACAGTTTCGACATCCTAGGGGGCGCCTGCGGCAGCCTGGGCATCGTGATCGCCCTGTTCGTCCTCGCCCCTGGGCAGGCCCTGGCCCTGGTTGCCGCCATCGGCGGCGCGGCCGCGGCGGCCGGCGCTTTCCGCCTGGGCCATCCGCGCCTGGGCGCTGCGCTTCTCGTGCTCGTTGGCGCTGGCGCGGCGGGACTGCCAGACGGACTTATGCGGCTCAAGCTCTCCGAATACAAACCCCTTGCCCAGGCCCTCGGTGTCCAGGGCGCGCGCCTTGTCTTCGAAACCTCTTCGCCCCTGGGCCTGGTAAGCGTAGTGGAGAATTCCGCGGTACCCTTGCGCCATGCGCCTGGGCTGTCCTTGAACGCGCCCCAAGGGCCTCCGCCCCAGCTGGCGGTGTTCATCGACGGGGACGGCCCCCACGCCATCGACCGCTTCGACGGAGAACGCGACTCCCTCCGGTACCTGGACTTTGTCACCTGGGCGCTTCCCTATCACTTGGTGGAACAGCCTGCGGTGCTGGTACTGGGCGCCGGCACCGGCATTGATCTGCTTCAGGCCCACTATCACGGCGCCCGCTCGGTGGACGCGGTGGAGCTGAACCCCCAGGTGGTGGAGCTGGTGGAACGCCACTACGCCGAGTTCTCGGGGCGGCCTTATCATCTGCCCGGAGTGCGCCTCCACCTCGCCGAAGCGCGGGGCTTTGTGGCGGCGGCCCGAGGCCGCTACGATCTGATCCAGGTGACCCTGCTGGACGCCTTCGGTGCCTCCAGCGCGGGCCTGCATGCCCTCGCCGAAAGCTATCTCTACACGGTCGAGGCCCTGGAGGCGTATCTGCAGCGACTGAACCCGGATGGCCTCCTCGCCATCACCCGTTGGGTCACCCTCCCACCCAGGGACGCACTCAAGCTCTTCGCCACCGCCGTTCTCGCCCTGGAGCGAGCGGGCGTAGGCGATCCCGATCGCCGACTCGCCATGATCCGGGGATGGCGGACCGCGACCCTCATCGTCAAAAACGGAGTCATCACCCCGGCGGAAGCAGAACGCATCCGGGTCTTCTGTCGCACCCGGGCCTTCGATCCGGTGTATTTCCCTGGCATGGAACGGGATGAAGCCAACCGCTACACGCTGCTACCCCAGCCTTGGTATGACGAAGGCGCCCGGGCCCTCCTATCCCCCGACCGGGGCGCCTACCTCGCCCGCTACAAGTTTGCCATCGCCCCGGCCACCGACGATCGCCCCTATTTCTTCAATTCCTTCAAGTGGCGCTCGGTCCCCGAATTCCTGGCCCTACGCCGCCAGGGAGCGTTGCCACCCGTCGACTGGGGCTATCCGGTTCTGGTGGCCACCCTGCTTCAGGCTCTGCTAGCAAGTGCCGTGCTGATTCTGCTGCCGCTCAGATTTCTGCAACCCGCACCGGCGTCCGCCCGCACGGCACCGACTTGGCGCATCGCGGCGTACTTCGCCGCAGTGGGGCTCGCCTTCATGCTGATGGAGATCGCTTTCATCCAGAAGCTCACCCTGTTCCTGAGCCATCCCTTGTACGCGGTGGCGGTCGCCCTGGCGGGATTTCTGCTCTTTGCAGGGATGGGCAGTCGCTTTGCCGCACGCCTCCTCCGGGAACCGGAGCGCCGACCGGATGCCCTCTGGCGGGCGATGCTCTTGCTCTGCCTCGGCGCAGGGCTCGCCCTCCTGGCACTGCCGCTCGCCACCGCCCATGGGATCGGACTGCCCGACCCGGCCCGCATCGCCCTGGCCCTGGCCCTGATCGCCCCGGTCGCATTTCCCATGGGCATGCCCTTCCCTCTGGGCCTCGCCCAGGTATCTCGGCGCTGGGGGCACCTGGTGCCCTGGGCCTGGGCCATCAACGGCTGCGCCTCGGTGGTGGGCGCCGTCACCGCAAGCCTTCTCGCCGTGCACGCGGGCTTCACCGCGGTGGTACTGGTGGCGCTTGGTCTCTATCTCTTCGCCGCCGCCAGCCTGCCGCGGCAGAGCCAGGTATCTCCTTTTCAGTGATCGAGGCGCGCCTCCGGCCGGATCTCTCCCGCCAGGCGCAGGCCCCACAGGACGGCCAGGGGCCCCACCGTCTCCAGAATGGCGATAGCGGCGAGCACGGTGGTGGTGAGGGAAGCAGCGCCGGGGTAGAGCTCCTCGGTCATCTTGAGCAGACCGATGGCCATGGCCGCCATGGGCACGAGGGAAAGCCCCAGCCCGAAGGACTGGGTCGAAGAAAGTCCAGAATACCGTCCTGCCACGAACACGACGGCGGACTTGGCGATGAAGCGGGCAAGGACGAAAGCGATCGCCAGCAAGCCCGCCCGGGCGAGCTCTTCCAGGTGTAGGTTGGCTCCCGCCACCACGAACAGCACCACGAAGAAGATGTCGCCCCCGTGGCCAAACTCCACCTCTAGGAGGGCCTGGCGCCGGTCCAGGTTGCGGCACAGAACACCCAGGGAAAGGAGGGTGAGTAGGATCGAAACGTGGAGCGCTTGGGCCATGCCCACCGCCAGGACGATCACCCCCACCAGCAGGGCGAACTGGGCGCTGTCCCGATGGCCGATGAGCTGGCCGAGCCGGATGGTAAGGTGGGCGAGGACATAGGCGAGGAGCAAGGAGCCCGCCACTTGATACAGGGGGTGCAGGAGCGCCACGACCCAGTCGGCCCGTTGCTCCTGGTGCAACCAAGGCAGGACCGCGATGAAGAAGAAAAACGCCAACAGGTTGTTGATGGCAATCATCGTCAGCGCCCGTTCGCTCACCGGCCCTTGAGCGTCGAACTCCCGCATCACCAGCAGCATCACCGCAGGCGAGGAAGAAATGCCGATGGCGGCTGCGATGGCGGCATGCACGGGAGGAAAGCCGAACGCGGTAAGCACCCAGTAGACAGCAACGAAGGAGGCGAAGCATTCCGCCAGGGCGGTTGCCAACACCGCCCGATCGCTGCGCAGGGAGGGCACGTGAAGTCGTCGGCCGATCTGAAAGAGGATCAGGCCGAGGGCCGTATCGACGAAAATTCCGGCGCCCGCCACCATGGAGCGGGTAAAGACGTCCAACACGCTGGGGCCCAGCAGAAACCCGATGGCAATATAGCCGGTGATGCGCGGCACATAGCGGCTGCGGTGGGCGAGCTCGCCTCCCACCAGGCCGGCCCACAGGACCAGGCCAAAAATGACCAGCGTATTGATCTCCGGCGGCCACGCCGGAAGGAAATCCCATGACATACAGAGAGGTTTCCGGAAAGGGCTGCCCCGCGCGAGCCGCCGGATCACCCGGCCGCGGGTCGGGCCGTCGGCGGCGCGAAGATCCGTTCCATTTCCCGGCGGAAACGGACCGCACCGCTCTCCGCGAGCTCCACGTCGCTCCAGGTGAGCAGGTCGCCCGCCGCCACCGCACGCTTGAGCTTGGCACCATGGGCCAGACCAATGGGCAATCCCTGCAGGGCGAGGGAATCCCGGGCAGGCAACAAGTGCCCGTATACGGTGTAGCCCCCTTCCCCGTCCAGCGTCTGGCCCGCCCGCAAATCTCGCTTGGCTCTGGCCACCACGTCGCCGAGGAAATCTCCTGGCACGCCGGTGGGCTCGCGGCGCAAGGCGACCGAGGCGATGCTAATTCCCAGCTCCAACCCGATCAGATGGTACGGCCTGTACATGGCGGCATAATTGCCGCTCGCGTCGGTGACCAGGCCATACTCCTGGAAGCAACGGCGCACGTAGTCGCTATCGGCGGCAAAGGTCACGTACACGCCCCAGCGCAGATGCCGGCGTACCTGCCGACCGTCCCGCAGGAGGCTGGAGACCACCTCCACCTGTCCCCGATGGTGAAGCACCCCGCCTTCGCCGCGGGGTTTGAGTACTTGGGGCAGCTCGTCTACGCCGCAAGGCGGGAAAGAGAGTCCCTCGGGAGCAGGGAGAAGGCCCGCGGCGTTGGCCACGGACGCCATTTCGATGGCTGACTTGGTACCGTCCAAAAAAGAGTTGAACATCCGGGCATTGAAGTCACCCCGGGCCACCATCTCGGAGCTGAAGCCGTAATGACTCCAGACCGTGTCGGGTGTGGAGCGATGGTACTCGGGGAGATACTTGGTTCCCTTGCCCGCGGCGACCACTTCGAACCCCGCGCTCCGCGCCCAGTCGACCAGTTCGCAAATGAGGGCCGGCTGGTCGCCGTAAGCCAAGGAATAGATGACTCCCGCCTCCCGGCATCGGCGCGCGAGCAACGGTCCAGCCAGGGCATCGGCTTCCACGTTCACCATGACGACGTGCTTGCCGTGGTCGCAGCACGCCAGCACGTGGCGGATGCCGGCGGCAGGGTCCCCTGTGGCGTCGATCACCACTTCCACCGGGCCAGCGGCGATCAAAGACAAGGCATCGTCGGTGAGCCAGGTGCTGCCGCTGACGCGGGCTGCCTCCACCGAAGTGGCGGCATACCGAGCCTGGGGCCAGCCCGCCCGCGCGAGCGTCTCCCGCGCCCGCTCGAGCGAAAGATCCGCCACCCCGATGACGTGCACCCCCGGCATCCTCGAGACCCGGGACAGGAACATGGCGCCAAACTTACCCGCGCCAATCAGGGCTACGCGCACCGGCTTGCCCTGGGCAGCGCGCTCAAGCAGCAATCGATGGAGATTCATGGTGCGGGATTCCTCGTCATCGCATGGAGAAGGGGGGCGCAAACCCCCATCGGGGCGGCGAGCAGGCGGCGGTATGTTACTGTAGAAAAATGGGTGCCGTCACCCGATTCGCTCGTGCTTCCCCCTTGCCCGCGTGCCGCTTTTTCCTGCACGATTTCCTTTCGTCGAAAGGAGCGCACCCATGGCAACCCCTCCCATCAGCCGCTACCCGGTTCCAGAGCTCGAAAGCCTTCCGCAGGACATCCGTACCCGCATCCTGCAGGTGCAGGACAAAGCCGGCTTCGTGCCCAACGTATTTCTCGCCCTAGCGCGCCGTCCGGAAGAGTTTCGGGCGTTCTTCGCCTACCACGACGCTTTGATGGAAAAAGAGGGCGGCCTCACCAAGGCCGAGCGGGAAATGATCGTAGTGGCCACCAGCGGCGCCAACCAGTGCCAGTACTGCGTCGTCGCCCACGGTGCGATCCTGCGTGTGCGGGCGAAAAACCCGTGGATCGCCGACCAAGTGGCGATCAATTACCGCAAGGCCGACATCACGGCGCGGCAGAAGGCCATGCTGGACTTCGCCCTCAAGGTGGCCCAGGAATCCCACCGGATCGGGGATGAGGACTTCGCCGTGCTACGCTCCCACGGGTTTTCCGACGAAGACATCTGGGACATCGGAGCGATCGCGGCTTTCTTCGCCTTGTCCAACCGCATGGCCAACCTGATAAATCTGCGACCGAACGAGGAATTCTACCTGCTAGGACGGCTGCCGCCGGAAAAGAAGGCTTGATCAGGTCTCATCAGCGCTGCCGCCGCGCGCATCACCGGTCGATGCCGCCCAGGCACAGGTACTTGATCTCGACGAACTCGTCGATGCCGTACTTGGATCCTTCCCGGCCAAGCCCCGACTGCTTCATTCCGCCGAAGGGCGCCAACTCGTTGGAAATGATGCCGGCGTTGATGCCCACCATGCCGAACTCCAGCGCCTCCGCGACCCGCCAGATACGCCCGATGTCGCGAGCATAGAAGTAGGAGGCGAGCCCGTACTCGGTGTCGTTGGCCAGCCGGATGGCCTCTTCCTCGCTCTTGAATCGAATCAACGGCGCCACAGGACCGAAGGTCTCCTCTCGCATGAGCTTCATGCCGGGTTTGACTTCCACGAGCAGGGTGGGCTCAAAGAAGGTGCCGCCCAGGGGGTGGCGGCGGCCGCCCACCACTACCTTCGCTCCCTTGGCCACCGCGTCGGCGATGTGCTCTTCCACCTTGGCGAGGGCCTGGGCATCGATGAGGGGCCCCTGCTGTACCCCCTCCTCGAAACCGCTGCCCACCCTGAGGCTCACGATTTTCTCCCGCAGCTTGGCGGCGAAAGCGTCGTAGACCCGCTCCTGCACGAAGATGCGGTTCGCGCACACGCAGGTCTGGCCGGTGTTGCGATATTTGGACGCCATGGCGCCTTCCACTGCTTCGTCCAGGTCCGCGTCGTCGAAGACGATGAACGGGGCGTTGCCGCCCAGCTCCAGGGAGATTCTCTTCACCGTGTCCGCCGACTGGCGCATGAGGAGCCGCCCCACCTCGGTGGATCCGGTAAAGGTAATCTTGCGCACCAAGGGGCTCGCGCACAGCTCCCGCCCGATGGTGGGCGCGTCCCCTGTGATCACGTTAAACACCCCTCTGGGGATGCCGGCCCGGTGGGCCAGCTCGGCCAAGGCCAGGGCCGAAAGGGGCGTCTGCTCGGCGGGCTTCACCACCACTGTGCAGCCCGCCGCCAGAGCCGGGGCGCACTTGCGGGTGATCATGGCGTTTGGGAAGTTCCAGGGGGTGATCGCCCCGCACACGCCCACTGGCTGCTTGATCACCATGAGCCGCTTGTCCGGCTGGTGCTGGGGAATCACGTCGCCGTAGACGCGCTTCGCCTCTTCGGCGAACCATTCCACGAAAGAAGCCCCGTAGGCGATCTCGCCCCGAGACTCGGTGAGGGGTTTGCCCTGTTCCGCGGTCATGAGGCGTGCCAGATCCTCCTGGTTGTCCAGGATGAGCTGGTGCCAGCGCTTGAGCACCGCCGAGCGCTCCTTGGCGGTCTTGTCGCGCCACGCGGGCCAGGCAGCGTGGGCGGCTTCGATGGCGCGGCGCGTCTCCTGCACGCCCATGTCAGGCACCTGCGCCAGTTCCGACCCATCAGCGGGGTTGCGTACCGGAAAAGCCTTCCCGCTCTCGGCCTCGACCCATTCGCCGTCGACGTAACAGCGGTTCTTAAGCAGGGATGCGTCTTTGAGGGTAAGCATGGCAGCGCTCCATGAGCTTGAATCTGTAAAAGATATTTATATTTTACTCCTCGCCCGGGAGCCCGATTCGGAGCGGTATCGCGCCCCGGCGGACCGGGCGAGCGGCGCAGTCCAGCGCGGGGGCTCAGAACGTGCCCGGGTAGGCTCCCCCGTCGATCAGGATGTTCTGGCCAGTGATGTAGCCCGCTTGAGCGCTGCACAGATAGGCGCACAGCTCGCCGAACTCCCAGGGATCGCCGAAGCGCCCAGCCGGATTCGCCCGCATGCGCTCTTCGCGAACCTCCTCAACGCTCTTGCCCGCCACCTTGGCAGTATGGGCAAGGGTGGCTTGGAGCCGCTCGGTCTCGAAGGGCCCAGGCAGAAGGTTGTTGATGGTAACGTTGTGCCGCACGGTTTTGCGCGCGAGGCCCGCCACGAACCCTGTGAGCCCCGCGCGGGCGCCGTTGGAGAGTCCCAGGACGTCGATAGGGGCCTTGACCGCGCTGGAGGTAATGTTGACGATGCGCCCGAAGCGCCGTGCGATCATGCCGTCCACGGTGGCCTTGATGAGTTCGATGGGGGTCAGCATGTTGGCCTCCAGCGCGGCGATCCAGTCCTCCCGGGTCCAGTCGCGGAAATCGCCCGGCGGCGGGCCGCCCGCGTTGTTCACCAGGATGTCCGGCTCGGGGCAGGCGGCCAACGCCGCGCGACGGCCCGACGCCGTGGTGATGTCCGCCGCTACCGTCGTCACCCGCACGCCGGTAGCGGCGCGAATTTCCTCTGCCGTGCCCTCCAGCGGCCCGGGGGTGCGGGCCACCAGGGTCACCTCCACCCCTTCCCGGGCAAGGGAGAAGGCGCAGGCCCGTCCCAATCCCTTGCTCGAGGCGCACACGAGCGCCCGGCGTCCGCGGATTCCCAGATCCATGGGAACGTTCCTCTCGAAAAGCCATCATTATGGTTCAGCAATCAGCCGGGCCGGAAGGCGGGCAAGCAGCCCCGTTGCTATAATCGGCGGCCGGGAACAAGAAAAGGAACGCTCCATGCCCTCCAGCTCCCTCCTGTGCCTCGCGAGCTTCGCCGCGCTGCTTCTTCTCTCCGCCTGCGCTACCGCCCCGGACCGCCGCGATCCGCTCGAGCCCTTCAATCGGGAAATGTTCCAGTTCAACCAGGACTTCGACGAAAAGATCGCGAGACCCCTCGCCGAGCTCTACCGGGACACCGTGCCCCTGCAGGTGCGCAAAGGCGTGCGCAACTTCTTCGCCAACCTGGGCGACGTCATCGTCTTCGTAAACGACGCACTGCAGATGAAGTGGCACGAGGCGTTAAACGACGCCGGACGGGTCATGGTGAACACGACCCTGGGCCTGGGCGGCCTCCGGGACGTCGCCTCCGAGCTGGGGGTGGAGAAGCGCAACGAGGACTTCGGCCAGACCCTGGGCTATTGGGGCCTGCCCGCCGGGCCCTACCTGGTACTGCCCATCCTTGGCCCAAGCACCTTTCCCCGGGACACGGCGGGCCTTGTCGGCGATTTCTACGCATGGCCGGTAAGCCACATGGAAGATGCCGCCGTGGCACGAGGGCTTGGCGTGCTGCGATTTCTCCAGGCCCGCTCTGATCTCCTGGGAACGGAAAGCGTCCTGGAACAGGCAGCTTTGGACCGCTACGTCTTCGTGCGCGATGCCTACCTCCAGCGCCGGGAAAGCCTCATCCGGGACGGCCGATCCCCGACGCTGGAGGAAGAGGAGTAAGCCCGCAGGCGGGGTAACCGCGCCCGCGCCCCGAGATGGATCTCGGATGGCCATGGACACCGACTACGTCGAGCTCTATCGCCCACCCGACGTGCAGGAGCTAGCGCTCATCAAGCTACACCTGGACGCCCAGGCAGTCCGCTATTACGTGGCCGGCGAGAACTTTGGCAGCCTTTTGCCGGGGACTCCCCTGGGGGAAATGCGCTTGATGGTGGACCGCCGGGACGCGAGGCGCTGCGCCGAAATCCTCCGGGAGCAGCTGGGCATCGAAGTCCCGCCGCTGCCCTGACCCAGCGCCACCCCGCCCCTCACACTCCCGCCTTCAACGCCGCAATGCGCTCGTCCAGCGGCGGATGGGACATGAACAGGCGCTTCAAGCCCCCGCCGGTGCGACCGGAGATGCCGAACGCAGAGATCTGGTCAGGCAGAGAGGGCTCCTCATAGACCCGCTTCAGCCGCTCGAGCGCCGCGATCATCTTGTTGCGGCCCGCGAGCTGGGCGCCGCCCCGGTCGGCGCGGAATTCCCGCTGGCGGCTGAAATACATGACGATGATGCTGGCGAGGATGCCGAACACGATCTCGGCCAGGATGCTGGTGATCCAAAAGGCAGGGCCGTGCCCGTTCTCGGTCTTGAACACCGCCTTGTCTACGATGTTGCCCACCACCCGCGCTAGGAAAATGACGAATGTGTTGACGATACCCTGGATCAGGGCCAGGGTTACCATGTCGCCGTTGGCGATGTGGCTGACCTCATGGCCCAGCACTGCCTCCACCTCATCGCGGCTCATCTTGTGGAGCAGGCCGGTGCTGACCGCCACCAATGCATTGTCCTTGCTCATGCCGGTGGCGAAGGCGTTGGCGTCCGGCGCCTCGTAGATGGCCACCTCCGGCATGCCGATGCCGGCCGCCTGGGCCTGGCGGCGCACCGTCTCCACTAGCCAGCGCTCCAGCTCGGTCCTCGGCTCCTCGATCACCACGGCCCCCGTCATGCGCTTGGCGCTCCACTTGGACATGGCGAGTGAAATGAAGGCGCCGCCGAAGCCGAATACCGAGGCGAAGACCAGCAGGGCGGTATAGTTAAGGCCGCCCTGCTGGGCCAGATAGGAATCGATACCGAGCAGCCGCAGCACGATGCCCAGCACCACGATGACGGCCAGGTTGGTCACCAAAAAGAGGAATATGCGCTTGACCATCGAACCACTCCCTTGCGTTGATTTTCTAACCGGGGGCTTACGCGACCCCTCCTTAGATAGGGCCAGAAAGACAGAAGTTCAATATGTTAGGGCTTCTCCGGGCGGGCGCCCGCGCCGGCAGGCCGTATTGTAGCGCCTGCCCCCCGTTACGTATCGTACCCGCCGCTTCCTCAACGCAGGAAAGGGCGCACCGTCAGGGCGATTCCGCCCAGGATCAAGGCGATTCCCACCCCTTGATGGAGCTGGGGGTCCTCGCCCAAGAACGCCACGGAAAGCAACGTCCCGAAGGCGGGCATCAAGTGGATGAAGAGCCCCGCCCGGGACGGGCCCACCTCCGCCACTGCCCGGTTCCAGCAAAGGTAGGACACAATGGAGGGAAAGACAGCGAAGTAGGCGAGGCTGGCTGCCGTGGCGGCGCTCAGCTCCATCGTCCTTCCCGCCCTAAGCTCCCAGAGATAAAGGGGGAGTAGCACCACCACCCCCGCCGGTACGATCGCCCCCAGGAAGGCCAAGGGATCCAGTCCCGGCGGCCGTGCCTTCAAGAGCACGGTATAGACCGCCCACGAGACCACCGCCGCCAGCACCCACAGATCGCCTTCGGCGAGCCGCACCTCGAGCAGCATTTGTGGCTCGCCCCGGGTCACGATGGCCAGCACCCCGACGAGGGATACGAGCACCCCCAGCGCCTGGCGCCAGGCAAGCCTTTCGCCGAGAAACACCCATGACAGCGCCATGATGGCCACTGGGATCGACGAATTGAGAAGGACGGCGTTGGTGGCGGTGGTGGACTGCAGGCCTGTGTAGACCAGGGTGTTGAACCCGGCCACCCCGAAAGTGCCCAGGGCCACGAGCACTGGAAGATGGCCGAGCACCAGGCGGCGCTGGACCCACAGCCGGCGCGCGACGAACGGAAGCATCAGGAGCGCCGCGCCGCACCAGCGCCAGAAGGCCATGGCGAAAGGCGGAATCGCCTCGTGCATCGCCCGGGCCAGCACGAAATTCCCCGACCAGAACAGGGTAGCGGCCACGAGCAGGAGATAAGGCGACAGCCTCGGGAAGCGCCCGGGCCCGTTCATGGCCCGGAGATCACGCGGGAATGCGGAGCCCGGCGGATCAATGGATCACCTCGGGCCATGACCCGTCGCCGCGCCATTCCAGACGCGCTTCCAGCACCTGGGTGCCGAGCAGGACGACGCGCCCCTGCCGGCGGTTGTCCCCGGTATCGCTGTACTCGAAACGGTAGCACCGGCGGATGGCGAGCCGCCCGTCGGCGCCCCGGCCGAGACCCAGGGCCACCACGCTTACCGTCTCGTCTAAGAGCTGAACTCCAGCCCGCTCACACAAGGCTTTTCCCGCCTTAAGGGCCGCCTCCCGGGCCCGCAAGGCGTCGTACCAGAACACGAGCCCCGCCGCGAGGACGACAAGGACCAGTATCTCCCAGGTCATGGTGCTCATACGCGGCGCGCGAGGGGCAGGTTCACCAGCAGGTTCTGGGGCTTCATGCGTAACACCTCCCCCTGGTCCATGGCAAGCCCCAGGTAGACCGGCCGGCCAGCCACTGGAGCCAACATGTCGGCGGGATTGTCGAACTCGAGCTGGAACAGGCAGAGAAGACGCTCGAGCCGCCGCTCCTCCACTTCCACGCCCCGGTACAGGTCGTTCAGGATGCCGCTCGCCTCGGCGTCGAGCCCCACGTGCCAGCGCCAGTGCTCGTCCTCGATGCGCCCGAGGGGTCGAATGCGCACGCGAACTCCGTGGAAGTGCTCGACCCAGCGCTCCATCACCCGGGCAAGCGCCCGGGCCCCCGGCTGGGACGGTCCCAAGGGTAGCACGGTATCGAAGCGCTCGTCCCGTTCCCAGTACGCGAAGGCGCTCTCTTCGGACAGGACGTCCAACTCGACGGTGCGCACGGGAGTCCTGGACTGCACCAAGAGCTCTCCCAGGGAACCGAAGCCGCCCGTGGTGGCGTAGAGCTCCACCGTCTCCAGGTCGGCCGCCATGGCCCGGCCCTCCTCGAGCCGAATCTTCTGTGGGCGGAAAAACAACTCCGCTGCCCGCACCTGCAGAGCCTCCGCCGTGCCTTCCAGGATATTGCGCAAGATGATCTGGGTGAGCTGGCGCACGAAGAGAGGCGGCACGCTCACGTTGGGTTCCCGGAAAAGGGCGAGGTAGCTCGCCTCCAAGGTCTCGGCGCTCAGCAGGCGTGCGCGGAAGCGCAGGAACACCCGGTAGTTTTCCCGGACGTCCTGGTCGGCGATGGCCTCGAGCTCGGCTTGCGGGACCTCGCGCCGGGGGCTCGCCATAAGAGCCTCGTGCAACGCCCGTTCGGCGGGACACGACTGCGGCACCGGCGCGAGCTCTGGCCGCACCAGGTAAGCCCGCAGAAAATCATCGGTGACCCGCAATCGCCCGGCACCGTCGCGCGCGAGCAGATGATAGCCGCAATGGGTCCAGAAGTCCGTCATGGACGGTAACCGGCGGGAAAAAACTCGTCGCGAAGGGAAAAGCGCTCCGTGGGGGCGCCGCCAATCCGAGATTACCCACTCCCTCGCTGGGAAGCAGACTGTTCCCGGCCCTCGGCCCTGCGCACCGGATTGAAACCCGTCAAGGGGCGCAACGGAAACGGACGCCCTTCTTTTCCGCTCCTGCTTCCCGAAAGGAGACGTGCGCATTATTCTAACGAGTTTTTCCTTCGCCCCATTCTCCCTCGTCTGAAAAGATGGCCGCGAAGCGCCCGAGCGTTTTGGTGGTGGACGACGACCCCGCGCTGCTCAAGCTGGTGAGCACACGGCTTGCGGCAGCGGGCTACGCCGTGACCGCCGTCGAAAGCGCGGAGGCCGCTCTCTCGCACCTCGCACTGGCACGGCCCGACGTGGTGGTCACCGACTTGAGGCTCCAGGGCCTGGACGGGATGGCTTTGTTCCAGTCGATCCGGGATTCGGACCCTTCGCTGCCGGTCATCGTGCTCACCGCCCACGGCACCATTCCCGACGCGGTGGAAGCGACGGCGAGCGGCGTGTTCGCCTATCTCACCAAGCCCTACGACCCGGAGATACTGCTCGCCAAGGTGGCCCAGGCCGTCCAGATCTGCGGCGGCGGGGCTCCCGGAGGCGACGATGAATGGTGCCGCGACATCATCACCCGCAGCACGGCCATGCGTGCCGTGCTCTCGGAGGCCAAGATGGTGGCCGCTGCAGACGCGGCGGTGCTGATTCAGGGCGAGAGCGGCACCGGAAAGGAGCTGCTCGCCCGGGCGATCCACCGGGCGAGCCCCCGTCGCGACGGGCCATTCGTGGCCATCAATTGCGGGGCAATACCCGAACCGCTCCTGGAGTCGGAGCTGTTCGGCCACGTGAAGGGAGCCTTTACCGGCGCCAACCGGCCCCACACCGGGCTCATCCAGACGGCCCATGGAGGAACCTTGTTTCTGGACGAAATCGGGGACATGCCCACCCCGCTGCAGGTGAAGTTGCTGCGGGTGCTCCAGGACCGGGAGGTACGGCCAGTGGGCGCCACCCAAGCCACCCAGGTGGACGTGCGCTTCATCTCCGCGACCCATCGGGACCTGCGTCGAGCGGTGGAGGAGGGACGTTTCCGGGAGGACCTCTATTATCGACTGGCAGTGGTGACCCTGCGGCTTCCGCCCCTCGCCGAGCGCCGGGAGGACATTCCGCTGCTCGCCAACCACTTCTTGCACCTGCTCGCCCGCAAATACCGCAAGCAAATCACGGGCTTTGCTCCGGAAGCCCTGGATGCCCTGGTAAGCGCCCCCTGGCCCGGCCATGTCCGCCAGCTCGCCAACGTGGTGGAGCAGTGCTGTGCCCTCACTATGACGCCGGTGGTCCCGGCCGCTCTCGTGACCCGGGCCCTGCGGGAGAATCCGACCGAGGTCCTCTCCTACGCCGAGGCCAAAGCCCGCTTCGAGCGAGATTACCTGATCCAGCTCCTCAAGCTCACCCGGGGCAACGTGGCCGAAGCGGCGCGCCTTGCCCAGCGCAATCGCACCGAGTTCTATCGGCTCCTGCGCCGGGCGAACCTCCAACCCGGGATGTTTAAATACGATCACCTGCCGGACGTGGCCTCGGGGCAGGAATCCGACCCCTGAAGCCCGAGCGTCGCCCTTCAGCGACGCAAGATGATCAGTCAATCAATGACTTGCGACGACACTGGGCGATCCCGTCGTGCCTAGGCGACGGGGGCAACCTCCCAGGTCGCCACTCTTTCTGACTATCAACTTGTTTTGTGAGCGTTTTTTCCTCTGGCACGGTCCTCGCGTAGAGAAAGGCGAGCGCCGCTGGCGCCGTGGACTCGAAAACTGCGAAGGAGGAAAAAATGTTCAACAACATTCATGCGCCTGACGCCTCGCTCTTGAGGGGGCTTAAACTGCTGGCCGCTGCGGCCGGAATCGCCACGGCAGCACCCTTGGCCCTGGCGGCCGATCCGGCCAGCGCCGATGGCCTATTGCGCAGCTACGACACGAACGGCGACGGCTGGGTGTCGCCGGAAGAGTTCCGCAACAAAGGCGGAGATGCCGGAGCGTTCCGCGAGTCGGACCGGAACGGGGACGGCCGCCTCGATTCGGAAGAGCTCGTCAAGGCCAGGTCCTTGAGCGACCGCATCCAGGCCGGGGAATACGTGACGGACGCCTGGATCACGGCGAAAGTGAAGACCATGCTGCTGAAGGACAGGAGCGTGAGCGGCTCCAAGGTAAACGTGGAGACCAAGGACGGCGTGGTGCAGCTTTCGGGCTTCGTCAAGAGCCGGGAGCAAGCCGAGCGCGCTGCCGAGATCGCCTCCCGGGTAGAAGGCGTGAAGAAGGTCATCAACTCCCTCGTGGTGCAATCGTAATTCGGGCGCGAGCCAAGTCCTCCACCTTTTGGCGCTGCCAAGGACC
>NZ_DAIRTR010000051.1:0-8091 GCF_036803785.1 Pelomicrobium sp.
CTTCCGCCCCCCTCAATCACCGTATGCGAAGTACCAGGAGCCGCCCCACCCCGGATGGCTGTTCGCCCTGGTGATCGCGGCATGGATCTTTCCGGGCCTGTTGAGCCACGACCCATGGAAGCCGGACGAGGCGGAAAACTTCGGCATCGTGTACCACATGGTCCGCACTGGCGAATGGCTGGTGCCTACGCTGGCGGGAGAGCCGGTGTTGGAAAAACCCCCCCTGTACTACGTAGTGGCGGCCGCCTTTGCCTGGTTTTTCTCCCCCCTGCTGCCGCTGCACGACGGCGCCCGGCTCGCCACCGGCTTCTTCATGGCCCTCACGTTCCTGTTCGTCGGTCTCACCGGGCGAGAGCTCTACGGGCGCGGCTACGGATGGGTAAGTGCCCTCTCCCTAGTGGGCTGCTTCGGTCTCATCATTCGTGGTCACCAGATCATTGCCGACGTGGCCCTGCTCGCCGGGGCCGCGGCCGCTTTCTACGGGCTGGCGATGGGGCTTCGGCGCCCAGGGGCCGGAGGCGCTTTTTTCGGTACCGGCGTTGGCGTGGCCTTCCTGTCAGAGGGGCTTTTGGCCCCCCTGCTGAGTGCAGCCGTGGTAGCGTGCGCAGCCGCCGCCTCGCCGTTGTGGCGCAGCCGCAACGTGGCCATCTGCCTGGCGCTGGGGCTCGCCTTCGCCCTACCCTGGCTCATCGCGTGGCCTTATCTGCTGTACCGCCACTCCCCGGCGCTTTTCTCCCTATGGCTCAGCGCCGATCTGGGGCGTTTTCCGGGACTGGCCTCCCTCACGCTGGATAGCGCTTCATTCTACGTGCGCGCCTTGCCCTGGTTCGCCTGGCCGGCCCTGCCCCTGGCCGCCTGGGCTCTGTGGCATGAGGGACGCAGTGGGTTCCGACACCCCGGCGTGCACCTGCCCGCCGTGGCCTTCCTGGTGATGCTCGTGGGTGCGAGTCTTTCCACCAGCGCCCGGGACGTGGAGGGCCTGCCGCTGCTCATTCCCCTGGCCCTTCTCGCGAGTGCCGGCATCTATACCTTGCGCCGCGGCGCGGCCAACTCCCTGTACTGGTTCGCCGTGCTCGGCTTCAGCGTGCTCGCGCTGGTGGCGTGGTTTTACTGGCTGCCGCTTGCCCTGGAGGTACCCGAGCGCCTGTTCCGGCACCTGGACCGCATGCGCCCAGGCTACACCTTCGGCTTCCGCCCGATTCCCTTCCTGATAGGGCTCGGCTACACGGTGGCATGGGTCGCCCTGCTCGCCGTGCTGAGAAAAAACGCGGAGCGCCCCCTGCTGGCATGGTGCGGCGGCCTCACCCTGGTATGGTCCCTGATGATGTCGCTCCTCATCGGCTACATCGATCATGCTAAGACCTATCGCGCGGTGGTCTCTTCGCTGCGCGCCGCGCTTCCGGTCAACCCGCCTTGCCTCGACAGCCTCAACCTCGGCAAGGCACAACGGGCCATGCTGGAGTATTTCGCTGACATCGTGACCCGACCCGTCCCCGCGGGCAGCGAAAGCTCATGCACCTGGCTTCTCGTGCAAGGCGATCCCCGCCAATGGACCGATCCCACCGGGGAATGGGAAAAGGTCTGGGAGGGCCGTCGACCGCGGGACAAGAACGAGCTATGGGTGCTCTACAAGAAAAAGCCGCCCGAGTCGGCGAAGGGTGCGCGGCGGCTGGCTGCCGTGACAGCGGCTTTTCCTGAGCGGCGCCTCAGGAAGCGCGCCGCATGGTCCCGCCCGCTTCGGGCTCGCCGTGGCCGTGGCTCAAAGGAGCCGAGAGGGCCGCCGGCGCGGGCAGCTTGAGCAAGCGATAGAGGTTACTCAGCTTGGCGCGGAAGCGCTGCTCGAAGCTCGCCACCGCGTGCTCGGGATTGTAGTCACCCAGCCACCAGAACCAGTCCGAGCTCTCGCAGTCGGCGAGCTGCCGGTGCGCCGCCTGGGCTTCCTCAGGGGTAAGGCGCCCGCTCTCCATCACCAAGTCGAAGTGCTGCTTGGCCGCAGCGAGCAAATCCCAGGCCCTGTTCTTGGCCGGCTCCCCGATCCAGGTGGAAAAGGTGCCATAGACCCAACTTCCCGCCACCACCGGCGGCAGCGGCGCTGCCGCGCTCGCCTTGGCCAGGCAGTCCCGGTAGGTGGTGGTGGAGATGCGAGGATGGTGCTCGAGCAGGGCGTAGAGGTCCTCGAGAAAAAAATAACCGTTGTAAGGGTAGTACTCCCAAGCGTTCTCTCCGTCCAGGATCACGCTCACCAGAGGCTGGCCTCCTTCGGGGGAACGCCGCAGGATATCCTCCAGCCGGGAGACGAAGTCGTTGGCTGCGTCCCGCCCAAACCAGGATTTGTACTCGAAGCCAATCAGGTCGGAGAGCTGGTCGTCGCGGAAGAAACAGGTGATTTCACCGCTCGAGCCGTGGTGCAGGTAAGGACGGTAGAGGTAGTGGACGGGATCGGCCAGGGGTCGACCGCCGGCGCCCCGGCGCAGCGTGTTGGCAAGCACCGCCTGCCCACTCGCGGTCCAGCGCACCCCGCGGCCCGCCAGCAGCTCGAGCAGAGGTTGAGACACGGCCCCCTCTGCCGGCCACACCCCCACCGGGGCCTCTGCGAAGCGGCGGGCATGACTCTCCAGAGCAGAATCCAGATGCCATTCGACCCGTGTGCGCCCCCCGGGATAGCAGGCGGCCTGAGGCAGGCGCACTTCGGGCAGTGCCTCCCGGGCGCTGCGGAAGTCGATGAGCAGAGGGGCGAGGGGATGGTAATGGGGCGTCGTGGACAGCTCGATCTGACCGGAGGCAGCAAGCCGCCGATAGCGCGGGACGATCTCCGTCACCACTTCCCCGATCAAGCGAAAAAGGGCATGGCGGTCATCCTGGCCGAAGCTTCCTCCCTGGGCCATCAGGCGCTGCACCAGCTCGCTCTTGCGCCGCACGCTTTCCCCGGTCCAGGCGAGGTGATACCACGTGAGCAGATCCGCCAGGTACTGCTCCGACAGGTAGGCAAGCCCCCCTTCCCCTTGGGCAACGAGCTGCCGATAAAGCTCGTAGAGCCGCTTGTAGGGCGGGAAGGGCTCGATCATGGTGCGGTGGTTACTGCGGAAGCAGGCCTCCAGGATGAAGCGCCGCGCCAGCGGGAGCTCCCGGTCTGGCGCCCGGAGGAGCTTGAGCAGGGGATCGCGTACGCTTCCCGTCTGGAACTGCTCGGCGTAATCCTCCAGCTGATCGAGGAGCACCGGCACGAAATTGACCACCGCTTTCACCCCCGGGTGTCGCTCCAGGTGATGGGCCATGTCGGCGTAATCCTTGAGGGCGTGCAAATACACCCAGGGCAGGGTGAACTCCCCGGTTCGATAGTCGCGGTAATCGGGCTGGTGCATGTGCCACAGGAACACCAGCTCCAGCACGGGGGGATGGGCTGCCATCAGCGGACTTGGTGCACCTGCTGGCCCAGCATTTCCGGGGTAATCAAGGTCACTCCCTTCTCTGTCACGTAGAAGCGCCTGCGGTCCTCCTCCGGATTGACGCCTATCTGCAGCCCTTCGGGGATCACACAGCGGCTGTCGACAATCACCTTCTTGAGTACCGCCCGACGGCCAACTTGCACGTGAGGCAGGATCACCGCATCCTCGATGGTGCAATAGGAATTGACCCGCACGTCCGAGAACAAGAGGGAGCGGCGCACGGTGGAGCCACTGATCACGCAGCCGCCCGAGACCATGGAGTCTACCGCCGCACCCCGCCGCCCCTCCTCATCGAATACGAACTTGGCCGGCGGCAGCTGCTCCTGGTAGGTCCAAATGGGCCACTCCTTGTCGTACAGGTTGAGCTGGGGTTTCACCGTAGTGAGGTCCAAGTTCGCCTCCCAGTAGGCATCCACCGTGCCCACGTCACGCCAGTAGGGAACGTCCTCCACCATGTTCACGCAACTGTCCTGCAGGCGGTGGGCGAACACCCGGTAGCGCCGGATCAGGTAAGGAATGATGTCGCGACCGAAGTCGTGCTCCGAGCGCGGCTCGTCCGCGTCCCGGATGAGCTGCTCGTACAGGAAAGGGGCGTTGAAGACGTAGATGCCCATGCTGGCCAGGGCCAGCTCCGGCTTACCGGGAATGGGCTTAGGCTCGTTGGGTTTTTCCTGGAACTCGGTGATGCGTAAACTCTCGTCCACCGCCATCACTCCAAAGGCCCTCGCCTCCTCCCGGGGCACCTCCACGCAGCCCACGGTGCAGTCGGCAGCATTGGATACATGGTGGGCGAGCAGCCGTCCATAGTCCATCTTGTACACGTGGTCGCCTGCCAAGACCAAAATGTACTGGGGCTCGTAGAAGCGCAGGATGTCCAGGTTCTGGAATACCGCGTCCGCGGTGCCCTGGTACCAACTTTCTTGGATGCGCTGCTGGGCGGGCATGACTTCCACAAACTCGCCGAGCTGCCCGCCGAGGAAGCTCCAACCCCGCTGGATGTGGGTGATGAGGCTCTGGGCTTTGTATTGGGTGATGACGCCAATGCGACGGATGCCGGAATTGACGCAGTTCGACAGGGGAAAGTCGATGATGCGGAATTTCCCCCCGAAGGGCACGGCGGGCTTCGCCCGCCAGTCGGTCAGGTGCTTGAGCCGGGAGCCTCGCCCCCCGGCCAGGATGAGCGCCATGGTGTTCTTGGTCAGCAGGCTGATGAAGCGGGTGGAAGCCTCGGCGCGGCTTGCGCCGGAAATGCCGTTCTGGATCTGGCTCGCGCCCATTCTCTTCCTCCTTTACGCCGAGTGTATTGTCCCTTCTCGTCGATCGAGGCGGGGATGTCGACGAAGTCGGTCCACCGCCGTAGTGGGCTATAATGACGTTTATGTCCGGCGACAAGTCAATCACGGGGACGAGCGCCGAGTCAATGTAACGGGGAATGCCCACGCCTGAGTCGTCTTCCATGAACCAGCACGACATCCTCCAGCCATTTCTGTTCGAGCGCGCCGGCGTGCGCGGCGGGCTTGTGGCCCTCGACGCCACTTGGCAGGCGGTGCTGGAAGATCGGGATTACCCGTGCCCCGTTCGCAACCTCTTGGGAGAAACCATGGCAGCGGCGGCCCTGCTTTCTGCGACCCTGAAGTACTCCGGCTCCATGATCATGCAGATGCAGGGGGACGGTCCGATCCCCTTGCTGGTGGTGGAGTGCACCAGCGAGCTGGCCCTCAGGGGGCTCGCCCATTGGAAAGAGACGCTGCCGGATGGCCCCCTCAGCGAACTGGTGGGATCCGGCAGGTTCGCCATCACTCTCGATCCCCGGGAGGGCCGCCGCACTTATCAGGGGATCGTCGATCTGGCAGGCGAAAGCGTGGCCGCAGTGCTCGAGCACTACATGCGGCGCTCGGAACAGCTCGACACCCGCCTGTGGCTGGCCGCAGGGGAAAAGCGGGCCGTGGGCATGCTGCTGCAACGGCTTCCCGGCACTGCCTCTTCCGATCACGACCTGTGGAACCGGGCCATCACCCTGGGTGGCACCGTCAGCCGCAACGAACTCCTGGCCTGTGTCCCGCGGGAACTGCTGCAACGCCTGTTCCACGGGGAGGACGTGCGCGTGTTCGACACGAGGCCCGTCCGTTTCGGTTGCTCCTGCTCCCGCGAGCGGGTGCAGGCCATGCTGCGCATGTTGGGTCGCGACGAAGTGCGCGCCATCATTGCCGAACAAGGCACGGTGGAAGTGCGCTGCGAGTTCTGCAACCGCCGTTATGGCTTCGACGCGGTGGACGCGGAGCAGCTTTTCGCCGCGGCGGTGACGACCGCCCCGAGCGCCACGCGGCATTGAGTGCTTGGGGAGGACGACGTCAGCCCCCAGCAATCGCCACCGACCGCCCCGTCCCCGGCGACTCGCGAGATGCTGGTGCGAGCGGCACCGGGACTGTTCGTCTTACTGTGGAGCACTGGGTTTATCGGTGCGAAGTTGGGCCTGCCCTACGCCGAACCCCTGACCTTCCTCAGCCTGCGGTTCGCTCTCGTTGTCGCCCTGCTCGCCCCCTTCGCCGCCGCGCTCGGCACCCGCTGGCCGCGCAACACCTGGGAGCTTGTCCATGTGGCCGCGGCCGGTGTGCTGCTCCATGCTGGCTATCTGAGCGGAGTATTCTGCGCCATCCACCAAGGGCTGCCGGCGGGGGTGGTTTCCCTCATCGTAGGCCTGCAGCCCCTTGCCACCGCCGTCGTCGCGCCGCGGCTGCTGGGCGAACGCGTCACCCCGCGCCAGTGGTTGGGGTTCGCCCTGGGGCTCATCGGTGTGGCCCTGGTGGTATGGGACAAGCTCCGCTGGGAAGGGATCCCGCTCGCCGGCTTTGCTTCGGCCGCCCTAGCACTCGTCAGCATCACGGCGGGCACCCTCTACCAGAAGCGCCACGGCGCTCGCGCGGACCTGGCAGCCGCAAGCCTCATCCAGTTCACAGCCTCTGCCCTAGTGCTCGCCCCCTTTGCCTATTGGCTGGAGTCCCGGGTCATCGTGTGGAGCGGCGAATTCCTGTTCGCCCTGGGCTGGCTCGTCTTGGTGCTTTCCCTGGGAGCCATCAGCTTGTTATACCTCATGCTGCGCCGGGGCGAGGCGGCCCGGGTGACAAGTCTGTTCTATCTCACGCCCCCCGTAACCGCGATACTCGCCTGGCTCGCCTTCGGCGAGACGCTGGGTTCCACGGCCATAGCGGGCATGGGCCTCGCCATCACGGGCGTATGGCTGGTGATGCGCGGCTAAGGCTGGTGAAAAAGCTTATATTAAACATAAATATAGCTGCTATTGCTGTGGCGCATCATTTTTGCTCGACAGGGCCTGGGGGAGAGGCGTAAACTGGTTTTGGTATTCCCATCCCGAATGGCGCGGAGTAACGCGCGCTTCAAGTCCTGACGATCCCAAAGGAGAACGTCCATGACCCCTTCACGAGAAGTCGTTGTGTTGAGCGGAGTGCGCACCGCTATCGGCGACTATGGCGGCAGCCTCAAAGACATCCCTCCCACTGATCTGGGTGCCACGGTGGTGCGCGAAGCGGTCAAGCGTGCCCAAGTGGACGGGAGGGAGGTGGGTCACTTGGTGTTCGGCAGCGTGATCCACGGGGAAGCGAAAGACATGTATCTTTCTCGGGTGGTGTGCATCAACGCAGGACTTCCCCATGAGACGCCCGCGCTCACTTTGAACCGACTGTGTGGCAGCGGCCTTCAGGCCATCGTGTCCGCGGCCCAGACTATCCTGCTGGGAGACGCGGACGTGGCTGTGGGTGGAGGGGCAGAATCCATGAGCCGAGGTGGCTATCTGTTGCCGGCGTTGCGCTGGGGAGCACGCATGAATGCCACCCCGGCGATCGACATGATGGTGGGGGCACTCACCGACCCCTTCGACACGGTACACATGGGCATCACGGCGGAGAACGTGGCTGCCAAGTGGGGTATCAGCCGGGAGCGCCAGGACGCCTTCGCCGTCGAAAGCCACAAGCGGGCGGCCAACGCCATCGACAGGGGTTACTTCAAGGAGCAGATCGTCCCCATCGAAATCAAGAGCAAGAAAGGCACAGTGATCTTCGACACCGACGAACACGTGCGCCGCGACGTGAATCCCGAGAGCCTAGCCAAGCTCAAGCCCGTGTTCCAGAAGGACGGCACCGTCACGGCGGGCAACGCTTCGGGTATCAATGACGGTGCGGCAGCGGTGGTCCTGGCGGAAGCGAAGTACGCGGAGAAAAAAGGATTGAAACCCATGGCGCGCCTGGTGTCTTACGGCCACGCCGGCGTCGATCCCAAGTACATGGGCATCGGCCCAGTGCCGGCGGTGAAAAAAGCCCTGGAGCGGGCGGGGCTCACGCTCGCCGATATGGACGTGATTGAATCGAACGAGGCCTTCGCAGCCCAGGCCTGCGCAGTGGCGAAGGAGCTGGAGCTGGATCCGGCCAAGACCAACCCGAACGGCGGCGCGGTGGCCCTGGGCCATCCCATCGGCGCAACGGGCGCCATTCTCACAGTGAAGGCTTTGTACGAGCTGCAGCGCATCCAGGGAAAATATGCCCTGGTGACCATGTGCATCGGCGGGGGACAGGGCATCGCCGCCGTCTACGAGCGTCTCTGACTCTCTGGGGCGCCGCGAGCGGTGGAGCAC
>NZ_DAIRTR010000051.1:8101-19179 GCF_036803785.1 Pelomicrobium sp.
CCAGGGGGGTAAAGCGCGCAAACGCCTCCGAAAAGACCCGGCGCACGGCTCCTTTATGGGGGAGGGGGTCACCCCCCTGCCGTGTCCGTTCATTGCATGCGCCCGCGAATCCGGCTCTGGGCTTTCGCCGAGCTCTCCGCCTCCAGGCGCCTGGCATGGTCCGGCCCTTCTTCGCGCATACGGGCTTTCGCCCGGTCCAGGCTGCGGGTGGCCCCTTCCCAGCGCTGGGCGTTCTGGTTGCGCCGAGCGTCTTCGCCCATGGCCTCCCGGGACAGCGCAAGGCCCCGCGTCACATCGACCGCGCCCCCGCCTGCACCCCCCCTTGGGCTCACACATCCACCATCGCCGGCCCGCCGAGGGATACGCCGGCGCCCGCACCGACCCTGCCCACGGCGTCCACACCTGCACCGCCCCGTTCCGCCTGGACCGTGGCGCCCAGCCCGAGCACCAACGCCCCTAGCAATACCGGGACAAGGGGACGGGAGAGCCTGCGTGCATTTCCCTCCATCATACAGATACCTCCTTTATTCAAGGACTTCGATTTCACTTTGCTGCCCTTCGCAGCCATCTGCCCTTTTGCAACCTCCGTAGCACGACGAGCAGTCATTCCAACTCAATGGCTTGCCCACAAATCGGTAGCCAACTCCTGCTTCTGGGCGTCGCCGGGGCCCGACGGCTGACCGGCTTGAACGCTGATCTGCTTGAATCCCAAAGGGTGGGGTTGTCTCGCGGGAGCAACAGCGCCGAGATGCAGACCCCTGGCCGGTTTAGGGTCTCGGCTAGCCATAGTCGCCCATGACAGGACGACCGGAGAGCGCTCTTTGTAGGATTCCTTTCATTGTTTCGCCATTTTTGTGCGTTACGATCAAAAGGCCATCGAAGTTGCTAAAACATGTTGACATATATTGAATTTTCTATAGAATGGGTGCTGCTGCATTGCAGCAGCACCGCCCACTAATGCCTAGGAGTCGCCCATGTACACTCACCCTGAATCCCTTATCGCTTTCCATCAGGCGAATCTGGACGCCGCCGTGCAGATCTCCCACATCGCCCTGGACGGCACCGAGAAGCTCGCCCAGCTCAACTTGGCCACCGCCCGAGAAGCCTTGAACGAAACCGCCCGTAACGCCCGTGTCGCTCTCGAAGCGAAAAGCTTGCAAGATTTCTTCAGCATGCCACCGGCCGCCGTCGAGCCCCAAGCGGAAAAGGTGCTGAGCTACCTCAAGAACGTCTATGAGATCGCCGCCGAGACCCAGGCAGCCGCAGCCAAAGCGGTGGAAGGGCGGGTCAGCGCCTTCGGCCAGGCGCTCATCGAGCAGATCGAGAAGCTGTCCCGTTCGGGTCCAGCAAGCTCCGAAGCCGCCGTCTCCTTCATCAAGTCGGGCGTCGCCGCCGCCAATAGCGCCTATGACAGCTTTTCTAAGGCCGCCAAGCAGGTGGCCGAGCTGGCCGAGGCCAACGTGAGTGCGGCTGCCGCCGCCGTCAGCACGGTCAAGAAGAAGGCTGCCAAGACGTAAGCCGACTTACGGCATTGCTTAGCCCCGGTTCGTCCGGGGCTTTTCGTTTTTGGGGACGTGGCTCAGGCGGTTGGGACCGCGCCGGGAGGCCGGTTAGAATCGAGGCATCCGCCCCTTTACTTCCCTTCTCGCCCATGAGCCGTTTGACCGAATCCCCCGCCTGGAAGGCGCTCGCCTCCCATCACGCCCGTCTAGCCGTCCGCCACCTGCGCGAGCTCTTCGCCGCCGATCCCCGACGCTTCGAGCGTTTTTCCCTGGAGGCGGCGGGATTGCTGATCGACTACTCCAAGAACCGGATCACCGGGGAAACTCTGGCGCTCCTTCTCCAGTTCGCCCAGCAGATGGAGCTCTCCCGCTGGATCGAGCGGCTGCTCGGGGGCGAGCTCGTCAACCACACCGAGCAGCGGGCAGCGCTACACACGGCGCTGCGGGCGGATCGGCCGGTGTATTTCCAGGGTCGTGACGTGCTGCCCGACGTGCACCGGGTGCTCGAGCACATGCGGCGCTTCTCCGATGCGGTGCGCAGCGCAAACCTGCGCGGCATCACGGGCAAGCCCTTCACCGACGTGGTCAACATCGGCATCGGTGGTTCGGACCTGGGGCCGGCCATGGCCACCGAGGCCCTGCGTCCCTACGGCAGCCCCGAGCTCCGGGTGCACTTCGTCTCCAACGTGGACGGCAGCCATCTGACCGATACCCTGGCGAGGCTCGATCCTGAGACGACGCTCTTCATCGTCGCCTCCAAGACCTTCACCACCCAGGAGACCCTGGCCAACGCCCGCTCGGCTCGGGAATGGCTGCTCCAGGGGCTGCGCACCGGCTCCGCCGTACCGCGCCATTTCGTCGCCGTGTCCACCAACAGGGTGGAGGTGCAGAAGTTCGGCATAGCGCCCAACAACATGTTCGAGTTCTGGGACTGGGTGGGAGGGCGTTATTCGCTGTGGTCCGCCATCGGGCTTCCCTTGTGTATCGCCGTGGGCTTCGACCGCTTCGCCGAGCTGCTGGCGGGCGCCCGCGCCATGGATCGGCATTTCGCCGAAGCGCCCCTGGAAAAGAACGCCCCCGTGATCCTGGGGTTGCTGGCGGTGTGGTACGCCAACTTCTTTGGCATACGCTCCCACGCCGTGCTGCCTTACGACCAGCATCTGGCCCGGTTTCCCGCTTATCTCCAGCAGCTGGAGATGGAAAGCCTGGGCAAGCAGGTGGACCGGGACGGGCGAACGGTGGACTATCAGACCGGCGTGGTCATCTGGGGGGAGCCCGGCACCAACGGCCAACACGCTTTTTTTCAGCTTCTGCATCAAGGCACCCAGCTGATCTCGGCCGACTTCTTAGTGGGGCTGAAGGCCCACCACCCCCTGACCACCCACCAGCGCATGCTGGTCGCCAACTGCTTCGCCCAAACCGAAGCCCTTATGCGCGGAAGGACGGAAGCAGAGGCCCGCGCCGAGCTCGAGGCGAAGGGCCTGCAGGGGGAAGCGCTGGAGCGCCTGCTACCTTACCAGGTATTCCCCGGCAATCGCCCTAGCACTACCCTCGTCTACGAGAAGCTCACCCCCTATGCCCTGGGGGCCCTCCTTGCCCTTTACGAGCACAAGGTGTTCGTCGAAAGCGTGCTGCTGCACCTCAACCCCTTCGATCAGTGGGGTGTGGAGCTGGGCAAGCAGCTCGCCAAATCCCTCCTTCCCGAGCTAGAGGCCGCTACAGGACCGGTGGCCGCCCACGACGCCTCCACCCGGGGCCTGATCGAGTATGCCCGTTCCCGGGGGGTGTGACCGTCGCAGCGGAAGTGTCGGCGAGAAGGCGTTTTGGCACAGCTGAACATCCCTCGCCCAGATGCCGCTCTAGCACCGGCAGGAGCGCTTTGAGCACCTGCACCGGCAGAGCGCTCGTGAACCGGTAGTCCTTGGCCTTCTCCCCGGGCACGTAGGCCGTCACCGTGCCGAAGTAGCGCTCGCCCATCAGGAAGACGAAGGTGGCGGCCCGGCCCATGACCCGGGATTCCACCAGCCGGCCGCCCGCGGCATAGACCTCGAAGCGATGGTCCCCGGTGCCGGTCTTGCCCCCCAGAACCGCCATTGAACCGTCCGCCAGGCGCAACGCCGCGGGAAGCCGCCGGCCCGTGCCCCGGGCCACCACGTCTTCCAGGGCCCGTCGCACCGCCGCCGCCACCTCCGCAGGCAATACCCGCTCGCCTACAGGGACCCTCAACACGGAGCGGGTCTCGAAGGGGGTGGCCCGGGCGAAATGGAACGCCTCCAAGCGCACCGTGGGCAGGCGCACGCCATCGTTGACCAGGATGCCCATCAGCTCCGCCAGCGCTGCCGGACGGTCGGCGGAGCTGCCGATGGCGGTGGCGTAGGAAGGCACCAGGGCATCGAAGGGATAACCCAGGCGACGCCAGCGCTCATGGATTTCCATGAACGCTTCCACCTCCATTAGGCTCCAGATCCGCTGGTCCTGGGCATTCTTGTTTCGCGTGCGGAAGAGCCACCGGTATACCGCTTGGCGCGCTTCCCGGCTCGCCTCTACCGCCTCGGCCAAGCTCGCCCCGGGATGGCGGACAAGGAACTCCACCACCCACAGCTCCAGAGGATGCACTCCGGCGAGAAAGCCCTGATCCGCCAGGTCATAGCGGCCGGGCGCGTAGGCCTGGTACAGTGCGGTAGCGTCGTAGGTCCGCCCGGCGGGCAGGTTTGCCATCAGGAATGCCTCGAGCGCCTCGGGTCCGGCCTCGGGGGCCACGGCCCGGAAGGCGGCCGCGAGCCGCGCTGGGGTCGACCGTACTCCTTGGGCAAGCAGGGCCAGCATCTCCTCCGGGGACTTGCCTTTGTACTTGGTGTAGAAGCGACGCACGAAGGCTCGCCCCTCCCGGTCAGCGAAGCGGGAGAGATACTCGGCCCGCAGCGGGTGCGCCGGATCGTGCAGCAGCCGGGCGGTGGAGCCGGGTTCCCGGAACATGAGGTGGTGTACGATGTCGCGCATCAGGCGCACGAAGGGCAGGTTGATGGAATCGCGAAACGCCTCCCTCACGCTCACCACCCGGACGTCATCCTCAGGGCGGAAGTTCCCGAAGCGATGAAGCCCTCCGCCGGTAAAGAAGGTCTCATGGGGGCTTGCGGAATAGCGTCGGTCCAAGGCGGCCTCCAGCATGGCGGGCAGGCTCCGATCGTCCGTTCCGGTCAGGTACTCCAGCGCCCAGCGGGTCAGGGGATCCCGGGGGCTCGCTTCCACTTGTCGCAGCGCCTCCAACGGCAAACTTCCATAGCGGGCGTGCAGCTCCGCGATCAGCTCCAAATAGGTCACCAAGGTGCGCAGTTTGGCGGTGGAACCCAGATCCAGCTTTGCCCCCTCGTTCACGTCGAAGGGCTGATCGATGCTGTCGGCCTGGACCCGTACCCGGTTGGCGCCGGCTGCCCGCTCCATCAGGGTGAAGCTATAGATCACCCGGGACGGATCGCCCTGGGCAAGGAGCTTGGGCTCCAGCAATCCCGCCTGCCGGGCGTAGCGGGAATCGCCGAGCCGGGTAAGCACTTCCGACACTTCCTTTTGTAGGGTTGCTTGCAACGGCGTTTCCACGGTGAGGTCCAGGCGGTCCAGCTCGTAGAGGCTGGACACCCCCAGGAGCTGGGCCGTCTTGACCCGCGCCGCGTCTGCCCCCTTGCGCTCGACAAAAGAGCCCAGGGGCGTGGGCGGCGCAAAAGTCCGCGGCACCACCCGAACCTGAAGAGCCGCCCGGGCTAAGGCTCCATCGATCACCCCCTCTTTCGCCAGCAGCCTCAGATAGCTGTCGGTCAGCGAAGCGAGCCGCTGCCGCTCGCCGATCAGCAGCTCGGAGGGACGCCGCTGGGCAATGAGCAGGCTCAAGACCTGACGAAACGCCCGCGCCTGGGCTTCGAGCTCCTCGGATTGCTGCGGCATCTGGCGCAGTCTGGCGTTGACCTCGTCGAAGTCTTCCCCATACCAGGCCCACAGGCCATCGCCCAGACCCACCACTTCGCCAAAGCCGGGCGCCGCCGCCAGGGGTACCGTGTTCAGGTAATCCACCACGATCTGTCGGCGAGCGGCGAGGGTCTCGCTCCCGTGGAGATAGGCGCGCAGGGACGCGGAGATCATTTGGCGCAGCTTCTCTTCGGGGGAGTCGGTCCGGCCGCCGGGGGAATGGCGATACTTCTCCATTTGAGTGGCGAGGGTGCTGCCTCCTGGCGAAGGATGATCTTCGAGCACCAGATGCACCATCCGGTTGAGCACCGCGCTCGCCAGCCGGTCCCACTCTACCGCCGGATTGCGATAGGGATAGCGGGTGTCGAGCAGTTCCCGGTTCTCGATGAAGAGGAGGGCAGCCACCACCAGGGAAGGCACTTCGGCGAAATCCCGGTAGACCCGCCGGGGAAAATCGAACGCGTAAAGGGGTCGCCCGGCGCAATCGAGCACCTTGAGGCCCGTTTGGGTCTTTTCCTGGTAGATGGGAAAAAGACCCAAGTCCATCAGGGCGGCCAAGGCGGGAGAGGCGCGCGCCTGCCGCTCCACGACAAAGCCTTCGGCTTGCAGCCGTTCGAGGAATACCGGAAGACGGCTATAGCCCGTGCGCTGGTCGAAGGGTCCCGGCCCGGGAAAGCGCATCGAGGGATTCGCGCCCGGCTCCACCCAGAACCGGATCGCCTGGGCATAGCGGACGAACTGCTGCGCCTGGATGGTGGACGTCTGAAGCTCCCAGAGTCCGAATCCGGCCACGGCCGTGACCAAAGCGGCCGTCGCCCAGACGGCGCGCCGACGCTGGCGTCGCTTGCCCGGCGGATGGAGCGGCGCCGTGAGCAGCAGGCACACGGCCGCAGGAGACCGCCTCCCCGCTGTACGCCGGCATCGTCTTTCGAGCGCACCCCCGGGCGCCCTGGCCGCTTGAGGACCATCGCCTCCGGGCAGACGGAAGCGCACATTCATATTCATCGTTTTCCGGGAACGACAAGAAGAGCGAAAACCCGGCGTTCTTTAGACGCGATAAGACGCAAAGAATTGCCGCCGGCATTTTGAATCTTTGTGGCGGTGTCGAGACAACCGTTTTGGAGTACTCTGTGACACTCCTCACCAACGCACCGGACAGATCATGAACGAAGAAGCCCTGAATTTGAGCATCCGCAAATTCCTCAAGATGGTGGGCATCCGCTCCCAACGGGAAATCGAGCACGCAGTGGAGAAGGCGCTGGTGGAAGGTCGATTGACAGGCAACGAGACCTTTCCCGCCAAGATGCGCCTGACGGTGGACGGCCTTCAGCTGGACGTCACCTTCGAAGGCACGATCGAGCTGGAATAGTCACCTGCCGAGAAGGGGCTCTTAGGCACCGTAGCCTCGCTCCCGCAGAATGGCGCGCAACTGCTCCAGGTAGCCGGCCGCCGCTCGGGTCGCGGTGCGAGCCGCGCGCGCCAGGTCAACCGCCGGGCAAGAAGGCGCGGCATCGCCGCCCGCGAGGCGCAGGTACGACTCGCACAGTAGCTCCAGGCGGGCATTCGTCCGCTTGCCCGCTTCCCAGACGCGGGCCAGCAGGGGAGGCGAAGCGAGGGAAGCCGGCGCCTGGACCAGATGCTGGAGCGCCTCGGCGCTTCCCGCCACGGCGCTTTCCAGGAGGAGGCCCTGCAGCGTCTGCAGGAAATGGCCGGAGCCTGGGGGCCCTGCATGGATCGCGCCGACCCCGGCTGAAAGCAAGCCGCCCTCCACCCCCAGCTTGTCCGCCAGGGGCTTCAGGCGCTCGAAGGCCGCCGCCTCGCCCCCGATGGCAAGACCGAAGCCGTAGGCTTCGCTCCCCGGGGCGGCGAACAGGCCCAGGTCTGCGACCAAGGCGCCCCGCGCCTTGAAGCGCTGGGCCCGTGCCACGCAGGCACGCAGATCTCCCTCAGCGCAATCCGCGATGCAGTCCCCCGGCTCGATCCAGCGAGCGAGAGCGGCCAGCAGGCGGGCATCGGCAACGAAGAGGATAAGCTGACGCGGGGGAGCGAGTTGCTGGCACAGGGCCTTCACCCCTCGGGAGAAGGCGATCCCCCCCTGCTGGCGCAAAGCGTCGAGGGCCGCTCGCTCCCGGGCATAGACCCGCACCGCCACGCCCTGGCGGGCCAGCCGGCGCGTCACGGCTGCCCCCAAGGCATGCATTCCGAGAACACCGATCTGCATGTAAAGGAGAACTCGCGGGCAAAAGAGGTCGCCCCCGCGCCAGGAGCACCGCACGCCCGCGATACAATACCGGGCCACTATAACACACGGCTCCCATCCTCCCCATGCCGCCGCCATTGCGCAGTCCACTGCGCGTCCTGTTCGTGACGCCAGAGGTCCATCCCCTGGTCAAGACCGGGGGGCTTGGCGACGTGAGCGCCGCCCTGCCCAAGGCGCTGGCGGCGCTACACGTGGACATCCGGGTCCTGGTACCCGGCTACCCGGCTGTGCTCCAGGGGGCGAGCCACAAGCGGGTAATCCTGGAGATCAAAGACCTGCCTGGGTTCCCCCCCGCTCGGCTGCTCACCGCCCGCTCGGAGGCTACCGCCCCCCTGCTCGTCATCGACTGTCCCGAACTCTACCGGCGCCCGGGCGGACCCTATCTGGGGCCAGACGGCAGGGACTGGCCCGACAACGCCTTGCGCTTCGCCCTCCTGGGGCGGATCGCAGCCCTCCTGGGATCGAGCCGCAGCCCCCTCGCCTGGCGCCCCCACGTGCTCCACGGCAACGACTGGCAGGCGGGGCTCGCGCCCGCCTATCTCCACTTCCTCCGCGGCGGCCGCGCCGCCACCGTGATGACCGTCCATAACCTGGCGTTCCAGGGGATCTTCCCTCCCGAGACGGTGGCCCAGGTGGGTCTGCCGCCCGAGTCCTTCTCCGTCCACGGCGTGGAGTACTACGGACAGCTCTCCTTCCTCAAGGCGGGGCTCTACTACGCCGACCACATCACCACGGTGAGCCCCACCTACGCCCAGGAAATCCAATCGGAGCCCCTGGGCTTCGGCCTTCATGGGCTCCTCCAGGCGCGCCGCAACCACCTCACGGGAATCTTGAACGGCATCGACACCGAGGTCTGGGACCCCTCGCGCGATCCCTTTATCGCCGTGCCCTACTGCGCCGAGCAACTAGAGCGCAAGGGCGAGAACAAGCGCGCACTGCAGCGCCTGCTGGGGTTGCCAGAGGAGGCCGATACGCCGCTCCTCGCCATGGTGAGCCGGCTCACCGCCCAGAAAGGGGTGGACCTGGTGGCGCGCATCGTGCCCCGGTTAATGGCGCGGGGGGCCCAACTCGCCCTCCTGGGCAGCGGCGATCCAGCACTGGAGCTGACCCTCAGCGAGGCCGCCCGGCGCTATTCCCGCTCCCTCGCGGTACGCCTGGGTTACGACGAGGCCCTCGCCCATCGGATCGAGGCCGGCGCCGACCTGTTCCTGATGCCTTCCCGCTTCGAGCCCTGCGGGCTGAACCAGATGTACAGCCAGCGCTACGGCACGCCGCCGGTGGTACACGCCACCGGCGGGCTCAAGGACTCAGTGACCGACGCGACGCCCGCCAACCTCGCCGCCGGCACGGCCACCGGCTTTGCCTTCGAAGTCATGGCGGAAGAGGCGTTTCTCGGCGCCATCGATCGGGGGCTTGCCCTGTGGCGGGACCTGGACGCCTGGCGGCGCATCCAGCGCGCCGGGATGGCACGGGATTTCAGCTGGCACAAAAGCGCGCAGCAGTATCTGGAGCTCTACCGCTCCCTGGTTCGGGCAGGCTGAGACGGACAAGCGCCAGCCGCCGGAATAGTACGCTCACAACCACACCATCATCCCCATCTCCAGGGGATGGGTGAGCCGGGGATGGCAAGGGTAGGCGCGGATCATGTAGTTGAGCCTACCGCACAGGCTGGGCTCCAAATCCAGGGTATAGAGGTGTTGATTTGGATCGTCGGTCGCGCCCTCCGGCCGGAAGCGGAAGCGCTCGTATTCGGACAGCCGATCGGCCTTGCTGGTGCGACCAATCAGCAGCTCCACTGCCACGTCATCGGGCTCGAGCCCGTTCAGATGCATGGCCACCTTAAAGGTAAGGCGGCTGCCGAACTGGATGCGCTTGGGTCCCGTGTCGAGCCGCTGCAGCCGCACCCCGGGCCAGGCGAGCTGAACCCGGGACTTCCAGGCGGCGATCTCGCGGGCGCTCCCGTACCGGTTTTGGGCGTAGGCGGCACCCTGACGTGCCGCCGGGGCATAGAAGCGCTGCACGTATTCGCCCACCATGCGCATGGAATTGAAGCGGGGCAGGATGGAGGCAATGGAGCGCTTGGCAAGCTTCACCCACTCCACCGGATAGCCCTGCTTGCCGCGCTGGTAGTAGAGGGGAAGCACCTGGTCCTGCAGAATCTCGTACAGGGTGCGGGATTCCTCCCGGTCACGGCGCGCCGGGTCCATGCTTTCCGGCGCCGGCTTGATGGCCCAGCCATTCTTGCCGTCGTAGCCCTCCCCCCACCAGCCATCGGTGACCGAGAGGTTGATCACTCCGTTGATCGCCGCCTTCATGCCGGAAGTGCCACAGGCTTCCTGGGGATAGATCGGGTTGTTGAGCCATACGTCCACGCCCGAGACTAGGCGCCGGGCGAGCCGCAGGTCGTAGTTTTCCACCAGGAGGATTTTCCCCTCGAATTCCGGCATGCGGGCGAACTCCGCCACCCGCCGGATCAGCGCTTGCCCCGGCTCGTCCGCCGGGTGGGCCTTGCCGGCGAAGATGAACAGCACCGGCCGTTCTGGGTCGGAGACGATCTCTTTGAGCCATTCCAGGTCTTGGAACAGAAGCAGCGCCCGTTTGTAGGTGACGAAGCGGCGGGCAAAGCCGATGGTCAGCACGTGGGGATTGATGGGGTCGGCGTACTTGAGCAGCCGCTCCAGGTGGGCTTCCGAGCCGTGGTTGCGGAAGTGCTGGATCCTCACCCGGTGGCGCACCAGGTAGAGCATCTGGGACTTCAACGACTGGCGCGTGCTCCAGAAGAGGTGGTCGGGGATCTCGTCGATGCGCTCCCAGAAGGAGGCGTCGCACAGCCGGTTACGCCATTCGTTGCCCAGGAACTTGTCGAACATATCCGCCCAGTCCTGGAACAGGAAGGTGGGCACGTGCACCCCATTGGTGATGGACTCCATCGGGTTCTCCTCGGGGTCGATCTGGGGCCACAAGCCTTGGAGGATGCGCGCCGAAACCTCTCCGTGGATACGCGAGACGCCGTTGTGGAAGCGGGAGCCCCGTACCGCCAGGGCCGTCATGTTGAAATCGCTACTGCCAGGGGTGCGGCCCAGCGCGAGCAGCTCCTCCGGCAGGATCTTCACCTCCTTCAGGTACCAGTCGAAGTAGGTGAGGATCATCTCGTCGCTGAAATGGTCGTGCCCCGCCGGCACGGGGGTATGGGTGGTGAACACGGTGGACACCGCCACCGCCTCCAGGGCGGCGGCGAAGCTCAATCCCTGGCCGACCAGCTGGCGTACCCGCTCCAGCACCAAGAACGCGGCGTGACCCTCGTTGATGTGGTACACCGCGGGCTTGAGCCCGAGGGCCGCCAGTGCCCGCACCCCGCC
>NZ_DAIRTR010000052.1:0-19100 GCF_036803785.1 Pelomicrobium sp.
TGGTGAAATTGGTAGACACGCCGTCTTGAGGGGGCGGTGGCGAAAGCCGTGTGAGTTCGAGTCTCACCGTCGGCACCACAGGTTCCGCCCGAGCGTTCCCCGGAATTTCCCGGGCGCGGGCGGGCACCAAGCCTACAAGTGATGCTGCGGTGCTCTGAAGTATTGCCCGCGAGATGCGAGAGCGAAGCGGGCTCTCCCGCGACGGCAGGAAGCGGATGCTCGAAAACTATTTTCCGATCCTGATGTTCATTTTGGTGGGGCTCGCAGTGGGCGTAGTTCCCATCGCGATAGGCTGGTTGGCCAGCACGGCCCTTGGCGTCAACCGCCCAGACAGCGAGAAGCTCTCTCCCTACGAGTGCGGTTTCGAGGCCTTTGAAGACGCCCGGATGAAATTCGACGTGCGCTACTACCTGGTGGCGATCCTGTTCATCCTGTTCGACCTGGAAATTGCCTTCCTTTTTCCTTGGGCGGTGGTGCTGGAGGAGATCGGGTTGTTTGGCTTCGTCGCCATGCTGCTGTTTCTGGGAATTCTCGTCGTGGGGTTCATTTACGAGTGGATGAAGGGTGCGCTGGAGTGGGAGTAGGCGGTTGTGCTGGGGGTGCAAAACCCCGCGGGGTCGAGAAGCGGACGCCGGACTTCTCCCCACTGGCAATCCGGGGGTAAGAGGCCATGGGCGCTGAAAACCTGCTGGAAAGAGGCTTCATCACGACGACCGCGGACAGGTTGATCAACTGGACCCGCACCGGGAGCCTGTGGCCCATGACCTTCGGGCTCGCCTGCTGCGCGGTTGAAATGATGCACGCCGGTGCGTCGCGCTACGACCTGGATCGCTTCGGGGTCGTGTTCCGGCCCAGCCCGCGCCAGTCGGACGTGATGATCGTCGCTGGCACTCTGTGCAACAAGATGGCTCCGGCCTTGCGCAAGGTCTACGACCAGATGGCGGAGCCGCGCTGGGTAATATCCATGGGATCCTGTGCCAATGGTGGCGGCTATTACCACTATTCCTATTCGGTGGTGCGCGGCTGTGACCGCATCGTGCCGGTGGACATCTATGTTCCCGGTTGTCCGCCCACTGCGGAAGCACTGCTCTACGGCGTGATACAGCTGCAGAACAAGATCAAGCGCACCAACACTATCGCACGCTGAGTCCATGACCTCCCGGCTCGACACGCTTGCCCAGGCCCTGCAGGATGTCCTCGGGACGAAGGTCAAGTCCCTGAAAAGAGCGCTGGGAGAGCTCACTCTCACGGTTGCCTCTGCAGACTTGCTGGAAGCGATGCGTGCACTGCGCGATGATGCGCGCTTACGCTTCGAGCAGTTGATCGATCTGTGCGGCGTCGATTACCGGGACTACAAGAACGGCCTATGGGAAGGCCAGCGCTTCGCCGTCGTCTATCATCTCCTCTCCCTCACCCATAACTGGCGACTGCGGGTGCGCACCTTTGCCGAAAGCGGCGAATTCCCGGTGCTCGATTCGGTGGTGGAGCTGTGGCCTTCAGCCAACTGGTACGAGCGCGAGGCCTTCGATCTGTTCGGCATCGTTTTCACTGGCCACCCGGACCTGCGTCGCATCCTCACAGATTACGGCTTCATCGGTCATCCGTTCCGCAAGGACTTTCCCCTGTCCGGCCACGTGGAGATGCGCTATGACCCCGACCTGCAGCGGGTGATCTACCAGCCCGTCACCATCGAGCCCCGGGAGATCGTGCCGCGCATTGTCCGGGAAGAGACCTACGCGGACATCGGCACTCACCAGGAAGCGCCCCGGGCGCCGGGTGTCCAATGAGGGCGAGGGCATCCATGGCCGAGAATCACGGGCACAGGCTGAATTTGAGCGCCGACTGCGCTACGTGCTTAACTTCTTCCGCCCAAAGGTTGGCCTTCGAAACTGAGCTTCGGCGGCGGTGCGCATCAGCCGTGCTTTCTGGAAGGGATTATTGAGCATGGCCGAAATCAGGAACTACACGCTCAATTTCGGTCCCCAGCACCCAGCTGCCCATGGGGTGCTGCGCTTGGTCCTGGAGTTGGACGGGGAGGTAATCCAGCGGGCCGACCCTCACATCGGCCTCCTGCACCGGGCCACTGAGAAGCTTGCCGAGCATAAGACCTATATCCAGTCGGTTCCGTACATGGACCGACTGGATTACGTATCCATGATGGCCAACGAGCACGCTTATGTGCTGGCCATCGAAAAGCTGCTGGGAATCGACGTGCCGATCCGGGCCCAGTACATCCGCGTCATGTTCGATGAGATCACGCGCATCCTGAACCACCTGCTGTGGCTCGGGGCCCACGGCCTGGATATCGGCGCCATGACCGTGTTCCTCTATTGCTTCCGCGAGCGTGAGGATTTGATGGACTGCTACGAGGCGGTGTCCGGGGCGCGAATGCACGCGGCCTATTACCGCCCCGGTGGGGTCTACCGGGACTTGCCCGACCGCATGCCCCAATACCAGCCCTCCAGCATTCGCAGCGAAGCGGAGGTGAGAAGACTCAACGAAAACCGGCAGGGGTCGCTGCTCGATTTCATTGAAGATTTCACCGAGCGCTTCCCCAAGTGCGTGGACGAATACGAAACCCTGCTTACCGACAACCGCATCTGGAAGCAGCGCACCGTCGGCATCGGGGTGGTGTCGCCGGAGCGGGCATTGGCTCTGGGCTTCACTGGCCCTATGCTGCGTGGCTCGGGTGTTGCTTGGGATCTGCGCAAGAAGCAGCCCTACGAGGTGTATGACCGCCTGCAGTTCGATATCCCGGTCGGGACCAATGGCGACTGCTACGATCGTTACCTGGTGCGCATCGAGGAGATGCGTCAATCGAACCGCATCATCAAGCAGTGCGTTGACTGGCTGCGCAAGAATCCCGGACCGGTAATGATCGACAACCACAAGGTGGCCCCGCCTCCACGGGTCAAGATGAAGGAGAACATGGAGGAGCTGATCCATCACTTCAAGCTCTTCACCGAAGGGGTGCACGTGCCCGAGGGCGAGGCGTACGCTGCAGTGGAGGCACCGAAAGGGGAATTCGGCATCTACCTGATTTCCGACGGCGCCAACAAGCCATACCGCATGAAGATCCGCGCACCTGGCTTTCCCCACCTGGCGGCAATGGACGAGATGGCCAAGGGTCACATGATCGCCGATGTGGTGGCGATCATCGGCACCATGGACATCGTGTTCGGCGAGATCGATCGGTGAGCGCCCGATGAACGCTCCCATGATCCTTTCCCCCGCGGCCCTGGCCAAGATCGATCGGGCCTTGGCTAAGTATCCTCCCGACCAGAGACGGTCGGCGGTGATGGCGGCGCTCACCGTCGCCCAGGAGGAAAAAGGGTGGCTCTCCAAGGAAACCATGGAGTTCGTCGCTCAGTATCTAGGCATGCCGCCCATTGCGGTGTTCGAAGTGGCCAGCTTCTACACCATGTATAACTTGGAGCCGGTGGGTCGCCACAAGATCACTATCTGCACCAACCTGCCATGCGCCCTGCAGGGCGCTCTGGAGGCCGCGGAGCACTTGAAGAGAAAGCTCGGGATCGACTTTGACCAAACCACTCCGGATGGGCAGTTCACGCTCAAGGAGGGCGAATGTTTCGGCGCCTGTGGCGACGCACCGGTATGTCTGCACAACGACAAGCGCATGATGTCGTTCATGACACCTGACAAGCTTGATGCGTGGATCGAAGAGCTGAAGGACAAATGAACGCGCCCCTTCCTCCCTTTCCGCCCGATGCCTACGGTCCCGACGCCATCATCCTCAAAGGCCTGAACGGCCTGAACTGGCGCCTCAAGGACTACGAGAGCCGCGACGGCTACAAGGCCTTGAGGAAGATTCTGACCGAGAAGATCCCGCCAGAGGCGGTGATCAACGAGGTGAAGAAGTCCGCCTTGCGCGGTCGGGGAGGGGCGGGCTTCCCCACGGGCCTCAAGTGGAGCTTCATGCCCAAGGGCTACCAGGGCCAGAAGTACCTGGTGTGCAACTCCGATGAAGGGGAGCCCGGAACCTTCAAGGACCGGGATATCCTGCGCTATAACCCCCACATCGTGATCGAGGGCATGGCCATCGCCGCCTACGCCATGGGTATCAGCGTGGGCTACAACTACATCCATGGCGAGATTTGGGAAGTTTATGAGCGCTTCGAGGAAGCGCTGGAAGAGGCTTACCAGGCAGGGTACTTGGGCAAGAACATCCTGGGGTCGGACTTCAGTTTCGATCTGTACGCCCATCACGGCTGGGGGGCCTACATCTGCGGCGAAGAGACCGCCCTGCTGGAATCCCTGGAGGGGAAGAAGGGTCTACCCCGGTTCAAGCCGCCATTCCCCGCCACCTACGGCCTGTACGGCAAGCCCACCACTATCAACAACACGGAGACCTTCGCCGCCGTGCCCTGGATCGTCCTTCACGGTGGCGACGCCTTCGTGGCGCTGGGGCGGCCCAACAACGGGGGCACCAAGATCTTCTCGGTGTCGGGCCATGTGAACCGTCCCGGCAACTACGAGCTGCGGCTCGGCACGCCGTTTGCCAAGCTCCTGGAGATGGCGGGCGGAGTGCGCGGCGGGCGTAAGCTCAAGGCCGTGATCCCGGGTGGCTCTTCCATGCCGGTGCTGCCGGGTGAGGTGATGCTTGCCACCGACATGGACTACGATTCCATCGCCAAGGCGGGCTCCATGCTCGGTTCCGGTGCAGTAATCGTCATGGACGAGACCACCTGCATGGTGCGGGCCCTGCGCCGCCTGTCTTATTTCTACTTCGAGGAATCCTGCGGCCAGTGCACCCCCTGTCGCGAGGGCACCGGCTGGCTTTACCGGGTGGTGGATCGTATCGAGACAGGCCGCGGCAAACCTGAGGATCTTGACCTGCTGCTCTCGGTGGCGGACAACATCCTGGGGCGCACCATCTGCGCCCTCGGGGATGCGGCGGCGTTGCCGGTCAAGAGCTTCGTGACCCACTTCCGCAGCGAGTTCGAGTACCACATCGAACACAAGCGGTGCTTGGTGCAATCGTCGATTTGAGGGGGTGTGCCGGGTGGATCGACCGAACGTGATGATCGCGCTGGAGATCGACGGCAGACCGGTGGAAGTGCCCGCCGGCAGCACCGTGATGGAGGCGGCCAACCAGCTCGGGATCTACATCCCTTACTTTTGCTATCACAAGAAGTTGTCGATCGCCGCCAACTGCCGCATGTGCCTGGTGGAGGTGGAAAAGGCGCCCAAACCTCTGCCCGCATGCGCCACGCCTGTCGCCTCCGGCATGAAGGTCTACACCCATTCGGCCGTGGCACGCAAAGCCCAGGCGGGGGTCATGGAGTTCCTGCTCATCAATCACCCCCTCGATTGCCCCATCTGCGATCAGGGCGGCGAGTGCCAGCTCCAGGATCTGGCGGTGGGCTACGGCATGTCCGCGTCCCGCTACGAAGAGCCCAAGCGGGTCGTGACTAACAAGAACCTGGGTCCCCTGATCGCCACCGACATGACCCGCTGCATCCACTGCACCCGCTGCGTGCGCTTCGGACAGGAGATCGCCGGAATCATGGAGCTTGGCATGGCCAACCGGGGGGAGCACGCCGAGATTCTCACTTTCATGGGCAAGACGGTGGACTCCGAACTCTCTGGCAACGTGATCGACCTCTGTCCCGTTGGGGCCCTGACCAGCAAACCCTTTCGCTACACCGCGCGCCCCTGGGAACTCGCCCGGCGCCGTTCCGTGAGCCCCCACGACGGACTCGGTGCCAACCTGGTGGTGCAGGTAAAGGGCGACCGGGTGATGCGGGTGTTACCCCGGGAGAACGAGGAAGTGAACGAGTGCTGGCTCGCCGACCGGGACCGGTTTTCCTATGAGGCGCTCAACAGCGAGGAGCGCCTGACCGAACCCATGATCAAGCGCGGTGAGGAATGGGTTCCCGCAAGCTGGCAGGAGGCTCTGGAGCTCACGGTGAGCGCCCTCGATCGCATTCGCCGGGAGCACGGGGCACAGGCCATCGGGGCGCTCCTGTCCCCCCACAGCACTCTGGAGGAGCTCTACCTCGCGCAGAAGCTCGCCCGCGGGCTGGGCACCGGCAACGTGGATCACCGGCTGCGCCAGTGCGACTTCAGCCTGGATCCCCACCTCAAGGGCGTTCCCTGGCTGGGCCGCCCGGTAGCGTCCCTGGATCGGCTCAAGGCGGCCCTGGTGGTGGGCAGTACCCTGCGCAAAGATCATCCGCTGCTTGCCCACCGGCTGCGCCAGGCGGTGAAGCGGGGGGCGGAACTGAGCGTAGTGAACCCGGTGGGCGACGATCTCCTGACCCGGGTCGCCCAGGAGCTGATCGTGGCGCCCCAGGCCATGGTCCAGGTCCTGGGGCAGATCCTCAAGGCCCTAGCTCAGGGACAGGACGGTAAACTTCCCGCCGAGGTGGCGCGGGCCATCGCGCCCCTCGAAATCTCAGGGGCAGCGCGGGCCATTGCCGAGAGCCTCGCCCGCGGCGACGCTTCTGCCGTATTGCTGGGTAACCTCGCCCAGCACCACCCGCGTTACGGCGCTTTGCATTTCCTTGCCCAGTGGATCGCCGAACTCTCTGGCGCGAGCTTCGGTGTGCTGGGAGAAGCCGCCAATAGCGTGGGCGCCTACCTGGCGGGGGCGATCCCCCACCGTGGCGCCCTGGGCACTGCCGCCATTTCGGGAATGAACGCTCGGGATATGCTTGCCGCGCCGCGCCGCGCCTATCTGGTGCTCAATCTGGAGCCGGCGCTGGATGCCTACGACGCCCGCCAGGCGGACCTCGCCCTGGCGAGCGCCGAGTTCACGGTTGCCCTCACGAGCTTCCGCAGCGCAGCACTGACGCGGGCCCACGTATGGCTGCCGATCGCACCGTTTACCGAAACCCCGGGCACCTTCGTCAATACGGAAGGGCGTATCCAATCGTTCCATGCCGTAGTGCGTCCCCAGGGCGACGCCCGCCCGGCGTGGAAGGTGCTGCGCGTGCTGGGCAGCCTGCTCGGGCTGCCAGGCTTCGATTACGAAACCATCGAGGAGGTCCGTGCCGAGGCGATCCCGCCGGAAGGGGCAGCGGCCTACCTGGACAACCGGGTCGAGGGCTTTCTACTAGCTGAGCTCGACCAACCGCGCGAGGCCCTGCAGCGGATCGGGGAGGTGAGGATTTACGACGCTGACCCGATCGTGCGCCGGGCACGTAGCCTGCAGCGAACCCGTGATGCGGCACCGCCGGTGGCGTCGATGAATGGCGCGCTGATGCAGCGGCTCGGGCTCAAGGAAGGCGAGCGGGCGAGGATCGTCCAGGCGGGAGGCAGCGCGGAGCTGGAGGTGGTGCGGGACGATCGTCTGCCCCAGGCTTGCGTGCGAGTGCCTGCAGCTCATTCCCTCACTCGGAATCTGGGCGGCCTGCTGGACACGGTGAGCGTGGAACGCTTGCCCTCGTAGCGGAATGAGGCGAAGCCGATGACCTTTTTCGAAGAGCTTTTTGGGCCCACTTGGCCTGCGGTCTGGACACTGGCCAAGATCGTGGCGATCGTCGTGCCCTTGCTTCTGTGCGTGGCCTACCTCACCTACGCCGAGCGTAAGGTGATCGGCTACATGCAGGTACGTCTCGGCCCGAACCGGGTGGGCCCTAAGGGATGGCTCCAGCCCATCGCCGACGCGTTCAAGCTCCTGCTCAAGGAAATCGTCATCCCCAGTGGGGCCAATAGGCTCTTGTTCATCCTGGCTCCGGTACTATCCATCATGCCAGCCTTGGCGGCGTGGGCGGTGGTACCCTTCGACCCCAACCTGGTGCTGGCCGACATTGACGCTGGGTTGCTGTACGTGATGGCGCTCACTTCGATGGGGGTCTACGGCATCATCGTCGCCGGATGGGCATCCAATTCCAAGTATGCCTTCCTCGGCGCCATGCGCTCAGCGGCCCAAATTGTCTCCTACGAGATTGCCATGGGCTTCGCCTTGGTGGGCGTGCTGATGGCAGCGGGTAGCCTCAACCTGGTGGAAATCGTCAAGGGTCAGGAGGGGGGCGGTTTCTGGTCCTGGAACCTGATCCCTCTGTTTCCCTTGTTCCTGGTGTACTTCATCTCGGGGGTGGCGGAGACCAACCGGCTGCCCTTCGACGTGGCGGAAGGCGAATCAGAGATTGTGGCCGGCTTCCATGTGGAATACTCGGGCATGGCCTTCGCCGTCTTCTTCCTCGCCGAGTACGCCAACATGATCCTGGTGGGGGCTCTTGCCTCGGTGATGTTTCTGGGAGGGTGGCTGCCGCCCTTCAATGTCGCGCCGTTTACCTGGATACCCGGCTTTGTCTGGTTCCTGATCAAGGTGGCGTTCATGGTGTTTCTCTTCCTGTGGTTCCGCGCCACCTTCCCGCGCTACCGCTATGACCAGATCATGCGCCTCGGCTGGAAGGTATTCATTCCCGTGACCCTGGTGTGGATCGTATTGGTAGGGGCGCTCATGCAGACGCCCCTCTGGGTGTGGTGATTCCGGGAGGGCGTCATGATCCAGCGCATTCGCGACTTCCTCAAAACCTTCCTGCTCCTGGAGCTGGTCAGGGGCATGATGCTCACCGGACGCAATTTGTTCGCACGCAAGATCACGGTGCAGTTCCCAGAGGAGAAGACCCCCCAATCTCCCCGCTTCCGCGGGCTGCACGCTCTGCGGCGCTATCCCAACGGGGAGGAGCGCTGCATTGCCTGCAAGCTGTGCGAGGCGATCTGCCCTGCGCTGGCGATCACCATCGAGTCCGAGCAGCGCGCCGACGGAACGCGCCGCACCACCCGCTACGACATCGACCTTACCAAGTGTATTTTTTGCGGTTTTTGTGAGGAATCGTGCCCGGTGGATTCCATCGTGGAGACGCGCATCCTCGAGTACCACGGAGAGAAGCGGGGCGACCTGGTCTATACCAAGGAAATGTTGCTCGCCATCGGCGACCGCTATGAAACCCAGATCGCGGCGGATCGGGAGGCAGACGCGCCTTACCGCTAAGCCTGGACATTTCAGAAGACGCCCCAGATGACTTTCCAGCAATTCGTGTTCTATTTCCTCGCTGCGATCCTGGTGTTCGCGGCCTTGCGGGTTATCACCGCGCGCAATCCGGTGCATTCGGCCTTGTTCCTAGTGCTTGCCTTTTTTACCTCGGCCGGCTTGTGGCTGCTACTGGAGGCGGAGTTTCTGGCCATCACTCTGGTGCTGGTATATGTGGGCGCGGTAATGGTGCTGTTCCTGTTCGTTGTCATGATGCTCGATATCAATATCGATCGGCTGCGGGAAGGCTTCCTGCGCTGGTTTCCATTCGGGGCGGCCCTGGCAGTTTTGATGGTGCTAGAAATGGGGCTAGTGCTGTGGGGAAAGTATTTCGCCCCTGAGGCCATGCCGCCTCCGGTCCCGCGTCCTGCCGGCTATAGCAATACCAAGGAGCTGGGACGCGTGCTCTATACCGAGTACGTCTATCCGTTCGAGCTGGCAGCCGTGCTGCTGCTGGTGGCGATCGTTGCCGCCATCGCGTTGACGCTGCGTCGGCGCAAGGATACGAAGTACGTGGATCCTGCCAAACAGGTGCTGGTGCGCCGGGAAGAGCGGGTGCGACTGGTGTCGATGCCGGCGGAAAAAGAACGCGGCTGAAAGCCCGGGCCCGGACGCCGGCCCGGTTCATTCTTTCTTTGAAGGAAAAGGGGAGCGCCGTTGATAACGCTGTCCGAGTACCTCGTTCTGGGGGCAATCTTGTTCGCCATCGCCGTGGTGGGGATATTCCTTAACCGCAAGAATGTGATCATCTTGCTAATGGCGATCGAGCTGATGCTGCTGGCGGTAAACATGAACTTCATTGCTTTTTCGCACTTCCTCGGCGACATCGCCGGGCAGGTGTTCGTGTTCTTCATCCTCACCGTGGCCGCTGCTGAGTCGGCCATCGGCCTGGCAATCCTGGTGGTGCTGTTCCGCAATCTGCGCACCATCAACGTCGAAGACCTGGATCACTTGAAGGGCTGAGGCGGCCATGACCGGCATACAACAACTCTACCTCCTGGTGCCATTGGCGCCACTCATCGGCTCTCTGATCGCGGGTCTCTTCGGCTGGTTGATCGGGCGCGCCTGGTCCCACCGGGTAACCATCGCCCTCATGATGGTGAGTTTCGCCGCCTCGGTGGCGGTGTTCGTAGACGTGCTCCAAGGTAACACCTTCAACGGCGCGGTTTACACATGGGCCACCTCCGGGGAGGCGCGCTTCGAGATCGGCTTCTTGATCGACCGCCTTTCAGCTTTGATGATGGTGGTGGTGACCGCCGTATCCCTGCTGGTGCACATCTACACCATCGGTTACATGGAGGAGGATCCGGGCTACCAGCGTTTCTTCAGCTATATTTCCCTGTTCACCTTTTCCATGCTGATGCTGGTCATGTCCAACAACTTCCTGCAGCTGTTCTTCGGCTGGGAGGCGGTAGGCCTGGTCTCGTACCTGTTGATCGGCTTTTGGTACACCCGCCCGAGCGCGATCTACGCCAACCTCAAGGCGTTTCTGGTGAACCGGGTAGGGGACTTCGGCTTCCTCTTGGGCATCGGCATGGTGTTCTACCACTTTGGCACCTTGGATTACGTTTCGGTCTTCCAAAAAGCGCCGCAGCTGGCCGGAACTGTGGTGGAGCTTTTCCCCGGCTCGCCCTGGCTGCTCATGACCGTCATCTGTGTGTTGCTGTTCATCGGCGCCATGGGCAAATCGGCCCAGTTCCCGCTCCACGTGTGGCTGCCGGATTCCATGGAGGGCCCTACCCCCATTTCGGCCCTGATCCACGCGGCCACCATGGTGACCGCCGGCATCTTCATGGTGGCTCGCATGTCGCCCCTGTACGAACTGTCGGAGACGGCTCTGTCGGTGGTTCTGGTCATCGGCGCCATCACCGCCTTCTTCATGGGGCTGGTGGCCATCGTGCAGAACGACATCAAGCGGGTGGTGGCTTATTCCACCCTGTCTCACTTGGGCTACATGACGGTGGCGCTGGGCGCCTCTGCTTATTCGGCCGCCATCTTCCATCTCATGACCCACGCCTTTTTCAAGGCGCTGCTGTTTCTGGGCGCTGGTTCTGTGATCATCGCCATGCACCACGAGCAGGACATGAGACGCATGGGTGGGTTGCGCAAATACATGCCCATTACCTACCTGGCGGTACTGATCGGGGGGCTCGCCAATGTGGGATTCCCAGGCTTCGGTGGTTTCTTCTCGAAGGAGGCGATCATCGAGGCGACCCACTTGGCCGACCGCCCAGGCGCTACCTTCGCCTACTGGGCGGTCACCCTGGGCGTATTCGTGACGGCGCTCTATACCTTCCGCTTGCTGTTTCTCACTTTCCACGGCCCCGAGCGTTTCCGCCACCCGCATCCTCACGGAGCCCACGGCGGCCATGGGAGCCACGAGCACCACGAGGTGCACGTACCCCACGAGTCCCCCTGGGTGGTGACCTTGCCCTTGGTACTGCTCGCCGTGCCGTCGGTCGCGGCGGGCTGGTTGATCGGACCGATCCTCTTCGGGGATTATTTCGGCCCGGCGATACACATCTCCCCCGCGCACGGGGCGCTGGTACACATGGCCGAGGAATTCCGTGGGGCGTTGGCCATGATGGTCCACGCCGTGCTCACGGTGCCGTTCTGGCTAATGGTCGCCGGCATCGCCACCGCCTGGTACCTGTACATCGTGCGACCTGACCTGCCCGGGCTGATTAGGGAGCGAGCCGGATTGCTGTACGCGATCTTGGAGCGCAAGTATGGCTTCGATGAATTCAACGACTGGTTCTTCGCTGGTGGCGCCCGCCGTCTCGGGGCCGGTCTGTGGAGGCTGGGCGACGTGAAAGTGATCGATGGTTTCATGGTCAACGGCTCGGCGTACATGGTGGCCTGGTTCTCCTCGATCGTCCGCCGCTTGCAGTCGGGTTACATCTACCACTACGCCTTCACCATGATCATCGGTGTTTTCCTCCTGCTTACCCTACGCGACTACCTGGGCCGCTGGCTGGGTTGGGGTGTGTGAAGGTGCTTTCGAACCTGCCGCGACGATAACCGGACCACCATGATTTTCGGCTTCCCCTTGCTGAGCGTCGTCATTTGGCTGCCTATCCTATTTGGCGTGGCCGTCCTTGCCACCGGAGACGACCGCAGGGCGGCGCTCGCGCGCAAGCTAGCCCTGTTGGGGTCTGTGCTCGGGTTCTTAGTGGCGCTGCCCCTCTATACGCAGTTCGATCCGTCTGTCAGTAGCATGCAGTTCGTGGAAAAACGCCTGTGGATCGAGCGCTTCAACGTCCACTACTACCTGGGCGTCGACGGTATTTCCTTGTGGCTCATTCTGCTTAACTGTTTCACCACCCCCCTGGTGGTGCTGGCCGGCTGGCGCGTGATCGAGGAAAGGGTGGCTCAATATATGGGCGCGTTCCTGATCATGTCGGGTTTCATCAATGGGGCCTTCAGCGCTCTGGACGCGGTGCTGTTCTATGTGTTCTGGGAGGCACTGCTGATCCCCATGTTCATCATCATCGGGGTCTGGGGCGGTCCGAACCGGGTGTATGCGGCAGTCAAGTTTTTCCTCTATACGCTGTTGGGCTCCCTTCTCATGCTGGTGGCCTTCATCTATTTGTATCTCAAGTCCGGAGGTAGCTTCTCCATCCTGGATTATCACCGGCTGCCGTTGCCGCTTACGGTCCAGATCCTGATATTCATTGCGTTTCTCGTCGCTTTCGCGGTCAAGGTCCCCATGTGGCCAGTGCACACCTGGCTTCCCGATGCCCACGTGGAGGCGCCCACCGGCGGCTCCGTGGTGCTGGCGGCGATCTTGCTAAAGCTTGGCGGCTATGGCTTCCTGCGCTTTTCGCTCCCCATTGCTCCCGACGCGAGCCAGGTCCTGGCAGAGCTCATGATCGCCCTGTCGCTGATCGCCATCGTCTACATCGGTTTCGTGGCGCTGGTGCAGGCAGACATGAAGAAGCTCATCGCCTATTCCTCGGTCTCCCACATGGGGTTTGTCACCCTAGGTTTTTTCCTGTTCAATGCCTACGGCGTGGAAGGGGCGATCGTGCAGATGATCTCCCACGGCTTCGTCTCCGGAGCCTTGTTCCTTTGCGTCGGTGTCCTGTACGACCGGATACACTCCCGCCTCATCGCCGATTATGGCGGCGTGGTCAACACCATGCCGGTGTTCGCAGCCTTATTCATGCTCTTCGCCATGGCCAATGCTGGGCTGCCGGGCACCAGTGGCTTCGTAGGCGAGTTCCTGGTCATCATGGGGGCGATCCAGGTCAACTTCTGGTACGCCTTCTTTGCCGCCATGACCCTAATCCTCGGAGCGGCCTACACCTTGTGGATGTACAAGCGGGTGGTGTTCGGCGCGGTCGCCAATGCCAAGGTGGCGGCGCTCAAGGACATCTCCGCGAGAGAAGGGCTGGTATTGGGACTAGTGGCCGCAGCAGTGCTGGTCCTAGGCGTCTACCCGCTTCCCTTCACCGAAGCGATGCACGCCTCGGTGAACGAACTGCTCGCCCACGTGGCGCGCGGCAAGCTGTAAGGAGGATTCGGCGTGAGCTTCGAAGTACCCAATCTGATCCCCCTCCTGCCGGAGCTGCTCGTCCTGGCTGCTGCCTGCACGATCTTGCTGCTTGATCTCCTGATCAAGGATGAGCATCGGGCAGCGACGACGTATGTCCTTACCCAGTTCACGCTGCTCGGCGCCGCCGTGCTGAGCGCCGCCACTGTCGGAGCCGAGCGGACCTATACCATGAACGGCATGTTCGTGGACGACCCCATGGGGGATGTGCTCAAGATCACGATCTATATCACGGTAGCGGTGCTGCTGACCTACGCGCGGGAGTATCTGTCGCTGCGGGGGCTATTACGGGGTGAGCTCTTCGGCTTGGCTCTGTTGGCTACCTTGGGCATGATGGTGATGGTCTCTGCCAGCCACTTCCTCGTCCTCTACCTGGGGCTCGAACTTCTATCCTTGAGCTTGTATTCCATGGTGGCTCTGCAGCGGGACTCCGCCGTGGCAACCGAGGCGGCGATGAAGTATTTCGTTCTGGGTGCCCTGGCTTCGGGGATGCTGCTCTACGGCATGTCCATGCTCTACGGTGCCACAGGTTCTCTGCATCTCGACGAGGTGCTGACCGCCATCCAAACAGGCACGGCCCAACGCCCCGTACTGGTGTTCGGCCTGGTGTTTGTGGTGGCGGGACTGGCGTTCAAGCTGGGGGTGGTACCTTTCCATATGTGGGTGCCAGACGTGTACCAGGGTGCTCCCACAGCCATGACCCTATTCATCGCCTCAGCGGCCAAGCTGGCGGCATTCGGTTTCGTCATGCGTTTCCTGGCGGATGGCTTGCAGCCTCTGTTCGCAGACTGGCAAGGCATGCTGGTGATCCTGGCCCTCGCTTCCATGGCGCTCGGCAACATCACCGCCATCGCCCAAAGCAACATCAAGCGCATGCTCGCCTACTCCACCATCGCCCATATGGGCTTCATGCTTTTGGGCTTCCTGTCAGGGGAGGTGAACGGCTACAGTTCGGCCATGTTCTACGTGGTGACCTATGCGCTGACCACGCTCGGCGCTTTTGGTATGGTGATGCTTCTTTCCAGGGAAGGTTTCGAGGCGGACAATCTTGAAGATTTCAAGGGGTTAAACCAACGCAATCCGTGGTATGCCTTCATCATGTTAATCCTCATGTTCTCCCTGGCAGGCGTGCCGCCGACGGTCGGCTTTTTTGCCAAACTCTCGGTGTTCCAGGCGGCCCTGGACGCGGGCTTCGTGTGGCTAGTCGTGGTGGCGGTGGTGCTTGCCCTGATCGGCGCCTTCTATTATTTGCGCATAGTGAAGCTCATGTATTTCGATCCTCCAGCTGCTGGGGAGCCCTTGCGCCCGCAGCCGGATGTACGCTTGATGATGGGTGCCAACGGACTTGCGGTGCTCGCCCTCGGCATCCTGCCCCAGCCCCTCATGACGCTGTGTGTCTTTGCCGTGCAGCGGGTCTTGTGATGGGGGCTGCCGGCTCGGGGTTAGAACGGGACGAGGCCCATGTCCAAGGGCGATTTCACTGAAACGCGCCTACGTTCCCGCCGGGTTTTCGAGGGAAAGCTCTTGCGGGTGGAGGTGGACGAGGTTCGCTTGCCCGATGGAACGACTGCCGTGCGCGAGCACGTGGTGCACCCGGGGGCCGTGGTGATGATCGCCTTCGTCGACGAGCGCCGGTTGCTGCTGGAGCGTCAGTATCGCTATCCCCTGGGTCGGGAGCTCTATGAGCTGCCGGCGGGAAAGATCGATCCTGGGGAGGACCCGTTGTGCACAGCCGAGCGGGAGCTCAGGGAGGAAACTGGCTACCGTGCCCGATCCTGGGTTCGGGTGGCTACTCTTCACCCGTGTGTCGGCTATTCTAACGAACGGCTAATCTATTACCTGGCGCGGGATCTGAGCTTCGAAGGGGAGCGGCCCGACCAGGGAGAGTTTCTGGAAGCGTTTCCCCTGGATCTGGACGAAGCCCTGGAGTGGGTGAGGACTGGCCGCATCACGGACGGCAAGAGCGTTGCCGGGCTCTTCTGGGCGGAGAAGATCCTGCGCGGCGACTGGCCCTTGCCCGAACCGGCGCGTTGAACCTCGGGTCGACCAAGCTCAGCGGGATTTGAGCGCACCGGTTGGCGTTTCGGGCAGGCTGATCAGGGGCGCCGGGCGGCTGAAGAGGAACCCCTGGCCGTACTGAACCCCCATGTCCAGGAGTAGCCGGACCACTTCCGCGTGCTCCACCCATTCCGCCACCACCTGGCGGTTCATGCCCCGGGCTACATCGCACACTGCCCGGATAAAGATCCGGCTGCCTTCGTCGTGGAGGAGATCCCGGACAAATCCGCCGTCGATCTTCAGATAATCCACCGGAAAGCGCTTGAGATAGTAGAACGAGCTGAATCCCGCCCCGAAGTCGTCCAGGGCGAAATGGCAACCCCGCTCCTTCATGCGCTGCATGAAGGTAAGGGTCACGTCCAGCTCCGACATGGCGGCAGTTTCCGTGATCTCGAATACCAGCCGCTCGGGATCGATTCCGGATTCTCCGAGCGCCGCGAGCAGGCGCCGCATCCAGTGCTCGTCGGAAATGCTGGCGCGAGAGAGGTTCACGAAATAGCGAGCGTTGCGGGGGACGGTACCGCTCGCCAGGAAGCGGATGAGCTTGCGGATCACGGCGAGATCGATGTCGCGCACCACGCCCAAGGTTTCCGCAAGCTCGATAAATTCCGACGCCGGGACCACGCTTCCATCCTGCTCGCGGATACGGGCGAGCACCTCATAGTGCACCGGTTCTGCGCTCGCGAGCGCCACCACTGGCTGGGCATAGAGCACGACCCGGTCCTCCTCCAGGACTTCTCGGAAGCGTCTGGCCCAGTGCACGCGCTTGTGGGTGCTGCGCAGGCTGTTCGAATCCTGGTCGAACAGGACGCTGCGGTTGCGGCCCTGGTCCTTGGCGTGGTAAAGGGCGATGTCTGCTGCGGCCAGCAAGCTGGAGAGATCCGCCCCATGGAACGGGTACAGGGCGATGCCGATGGAAGCGGTGAGGTGGGAAAGCTTGCGCGTCCCGGACTCGGGGGCGAACTTGTAATGGCGCACCGCTTCCAGCACCCGTTCGGCCACGTGCTGTGCTTCGAGCCGCAGCGCTTCGGGCACCAGGATGGCGAATTCGTCGCCTCCCAGGCGGTAGACCTGCCCGGGCAGCTCCTGCAGCAGCTGCTTGAGAACCCCGGCGACCCCAACGATCAATTGGTCCCCTGCCCGGTGTCCCAGATTGTCGTTCACGTATTTGAAATGATCGATGTCGATAAAGAGAAGCGCTCCCACCCCGCCGCCGTCCATAACGGCTGTGAGTTCCTCTTGTAGGGACAGCCGATTCGGCAGGTCGGTCAGAGTGTCGAACTTGGCCAGTCGCTCGATGCGCTGGGCGGCGAGTTGTTGCTCGGTGATGTCCCGGGCGGTACCCCGGATGCCGACGATCTGGTGGTTTTCGTCGTAGGAGACCCGGGCATTGATCCCGACCCAGCGGTCGTGGCCTCGCGCCGACACGATGTGGGTTAAGTAGTTGCGCACTTCCCCCTGGCGCTTGAGCAGGGCGAGGAATCGGCGATTGGAGATGTGGGACGGCCGGGCTTCGAAGTCGAAGAAACAGCGTCCCAGCAGGGCCTTGGGCGGAAGCCCGAAGATGTCTTGGGCGGCGTTATTGAGGTAGGTGAAGCGGCCCAGGGCGTCGGTGGCCCAGATCAAGTCATGGGAGGTCTCCACCAGGTCCCGGTAGCGCTGCTCGCTGTCCACCAGAAGCTGGACGATACGCCGCTTTTCCTTCAGCTCGCGCCGAATGATTGCCAGCTCGTCGGCTTGCTGCCGGTCCTGGCCGGTCCCCAGGGCAGCGAGCCGGTCGATCAGCTCCCGCGGATAGCGGCGATGCCCGCCCCGGGTCCGGGTCGCCACCAGAACCCCCTGAATGTCCCAGCGCCGCAGTGTCCACACGGGAATTCCCAGCCGGGCTGCCGCTTCCCGGGCGCTGTAGCCCAGGTCCTTTTCTCCCATGGAATCCTCTCTGTACCGCCTCGTATTCCATGGTGGGGCAAACCGGATGCCCGGTCAATGCAGTTGGTGGGGGACCCCCAGGTCATTTTGGCGGGACACCAGCTTTTGCATGAGCCTCATGTCGCGGGAGGTGAGCCGCAAGGCACTGTCAACCCAGATTTCCACCACGTCCAGCAGCTCGGAGAAGTCCAGCCGGTGCACGCGCCGCCGGGCGCGGTACATGGCGTTCAGGCCGTTACGGCTGCGGGACTGGCTGCGGATCAGGGCGGCCACCTCGGCCAGCCCCTGGCCGTCCTCGCACACCACGTCCACCACGCCCATTTCCTGCATCTCCTGGGCGCTGTAGACCTTGCCGCTGGCGATCAGCTGTTCGGTGAGCTTTTGCCCCACCTTGCGCTCGAGGAACGAGTAGGCCCCCATGCCGGGGAACAGGTTGAACAGGATTTCCGGAAAGCCGAACCGGCTGCTCGCCTCGGCTACGATGAGATCGCTTGAGAGGGCGCATTCGAACCCACCGCCCAGGCATTCCCCCTGCACCAGGGAGATGGTAGTGATGGGAAGGTCATAGCTCACGTAGTTGCGGTACAGCACGTCGATGCAAGCGCGCCCGTACATGAGGAGCCCCTGCCGGTCGCGACGCTCAATGAGGGTTACGAACAGGTCCAGGTCCCCGCCCAGGTTGAAGACTCCGGGCGTCGCCGAGCTGAGAACGGAGTAGGCAATGGGCAGCTTTTCCCCGTCCACCAGGAGCTCGGCGCCGCTCATGTCCACCAGGTCGCAGTAGCTGCGCAGATCCCGCAAGAGGGCCGGATTGAAGCAGGGCCGGGGGGAGGGCTTCCACTGCAGCCAGAGCGCTTGCTGCTCCCGCTCGTAGCGTGCCACCAGCTGGGGCGAGAAGCGGATTTCGCTCTGATTGTTAAATGCCGGGCCGGCGACCCCCTGGCGCGGCGCTTCCAGCAATTGAACGGGGATGTGCATTTCCATAAGGGAGCTCCTGGGGTTTGTGGGATGGAATTGTCATGGAAGCCGCACAAAAAAGTGGGCACCCTCAATCATTTAAGAGCAAGCCCTGACGGATTGCAAATCTAACAATTTGTTAAGTTTGGAGCTCTGGGGAGCAGAGGGAAGACTCCCTGGACCGGCAGTGCCGGGACGCGGGGCCCTGAGAATGTGAACGAATTGATAAGCTTGGAAAAATTCTATTCAGTCGCCGTCTAATTACGAACCGGGCAGCGAGGGGAGAGGTGGGGTCCCGCTCGGCGGGAGTGTTTCTGGGACCTGGCGGGAAGACGGGAGGGGACGCCACCCTTGGGGCCGTCGCAGGCTACGAGGCCGCGGGAAGGCTCCCCGGCTTCCGGCCGAGCGGCCTATCCGGTGGTCGGGGCACCAGCAAAAGCCAGGGCTGCTGGGCCTATGGCTTTTCTGGCAGCGGTTCCCCACAGCCAGATCCCTGGTCACGCCGTGGGCCTTGTATTCGAACCCGATGAGCGCCAGCCATGGCTCTGAACCCCGCTCGCGGAGGTGCGGAAGGGTGCGCGGTACGCTCCCTTGGGC
>NZ_DAIRTR010000053.1:0-18408 GCF_036803785.1 Pelomicrobium sp.
CCTCGGGCACCGCCAACTGCGGGAGCGGCTCGGGAGCCTTGACCAACGGGGGCGCCTGCTTGGGTTTCGGTTTCGGCTTGGGCTGGACCGGCAAGGGCTTGGGCGCCTCCTTCGGCGGCGATGGCCTCGCTTGCGGCTGCACCAGGCTCACCCGCAGCGTCACCGTCGTCTCCAGCGCTGCCCGTGCCGGCGCATAGGACACAAGGGCCCACAGGGCAAGCCCGTGGAGCGCAGCCACCAGGAGCAGCACAAGCACCCGTGCCCCGGGCTCGACCCGCCTTACACCGTCTCCGTAGGAAGCCTCTACCGCGGCACCAAACGACATGGCCTGCCTTCACGCCGTCAGGATGAGCTTGCCGTTGGCGGTGCGCCGCAGGCGGTACTCCCGCTCCCCGTGCACGATGATGAGCTCCCCGGCCTGGCCCAGCAGCTCGTCGCTGGTGGCCCGCCGGGGCTTGCCCTGCCCGGAAGAAGTCGCTGCCAGAGGAAGCGGTTGCGGTTCCTCCGTTCTTCCCGAACGCTCCTGCCTCGTCATAGGAATGAGAATACGTCTCATTATTTATCTTGTCAACGGCAGCAGGTTGGGCGCGGGCCGATCCGTGCCGGAGAAGAGCGGCGGAAAGTATTCACGGCGGTGCGCCGGGAAAGGCTACGCTTGAAGCCCCACGCAGCGCGGCTGGAGGAAGGATTCGGGTCAGCCGGGACGGGTGGGTACGATGGCCACGTCGTCCCCGTCGGTCACCAAGGTGTCCAAGTCGACGAATCGCTTGTTGACGGTGATTTGCACTTGGCCTTCTCGCAGATGAGCGTTCCAGGGGCCGCCTCGGGCCCGCAGCCGCGCGAGCAGCATTCTCGCGGGAACGCCGGAAGGCGGTAGCGACAGCTCTTCCGAGCCTTTGCCCAAGGCGTCCACCAAAGAAGCAAAGTAAAGGATACGCGCCATCCGCGCTTCCGCCACCAAATAAAAAGCGAAACAACTATTTTAGAGCAGCGCAAGCGCCGGAGACGGCTTGCCGACCCGTCGCCCTTGCCCCACACTCCCAGCCCGTCATGCTGGAAATCGATGGATCCCACGGCGAAGGGGGCGGCCAGCTGGTGCGCATGGGCCTCGCCCTTGCGGCCATCACCGGCCGCAGCGTGCGCATCCGGGGCATTCGTGCGCGCCGGTCTCCCCCGGGCTTGGCCCCCCAACATCTGGCCGCGATCCGGGCCGTGGCGACTCTGGCCCAAGGGGCACTCGAGGGAGACCGGATCGGATCGATGGACATCACTTTTCGTCCGGGAGCGCTCCGAGGCGGGGAATTCCAGTTCGCCGTGGGCACCGCCGGCAGCGTGGCCCTCGTGCTCCAGGCCCTGTTGCCGGTGGCCGTGAGCGCTCCTCGTCCAAGCGCCTTTCGCGTGACGGGCGGAACTGACGTGCCCGCCTCGCCGCCCCTCGACTATCTGCGCCGGGTGCTGCTTCCCCTCCTGGAAACGCTCGGGGTTGCGGCCCAGGTGGAATGCCTGCGCCGGGGCTATTACCCCCGCGGGGGCGGCGAAGTGGCGGTGGAGGTGCGTCCGGGCCGCCTCCAACCCCTGGTTTGCGAAACACCAGGGAAGCTGCGCGCGCTGCGCGGCTACGCCCATGTGACCGGGCTTCCCCGCCACGTGCTGGAGCGGATGGGCCGCGCCGCCCAGGCTCAATTGGAGCAGCCGCTCGCGCTGGAGGAGACGCTGCTAGAGGGGGAACAAGCCCTGGGCCCCGGCGGCGCCCTTGTGTTGGTGGCGGAAACCACCCATACGCGGCTCGGCGCCTCCGCCATCGCTCGACGGGGCGTGCCTGCCGAACGGTTGGGAATCACGGCCGCACAAGCGCTCCTGGAAGAGCTCGCCTGTGGCGCAACGCTCGACCTCCACGCCTCGGACCAGGTGCTCGTCTACCTCGCCCTGGCGGGCGCTCGCTCTAGCTTCTACGCCCGGACCCTTACCTCCCATGCGGCCACCACCCTCTGGCTGCTCGAGCAGTTTCTGCCGGTGCGCTGGGAGGCCCGACCCGAAGGGTCCCGCACGCGCATTCGCCTGGAATGCCGCTAGTCGTCGTTTCGGCTGCACCGCCCGAGAGGGGGCTAGGATGGACGTTACTTGGACTCGCTCTTCCCCTTCTCCTGCTCGGGGGCCGTTACGCCACCCGAAGGGGAAGCCGCCCCGCCCGGCGGCAGCGCGCCGCCTCCGTATTCGGGGGACGGTCCGCCGCCTGCCGGGCTGTCCGGGGCGGACGGTGGCGACGCAGGCAACCCGGCGACGCCGCTGCCCGGGCCCGAGGGCTCGGTGGATGGCGCCGCAGCCTCGCCCGGGGTGGTGTCCTCTTGTGTTCCGCAGGCGGCCAGCAGCAGTGCGATGACCGACACGGCGACCATCTTCGACGGGGTATGCATGGAAACCTCCTTGCTTTTGGCGTGGTAGATCCCGGCCTCCCGCGCCGCGCAGGGCGCAACGTGGCGACGGCTCCCTATCGTGCTCTCGCAAGCGCCGTGCCCAAGGGACGGAAACCCTATCCATTCAAGAACAAACCTCCTGCGGCGGATCATTCAGGTCCCGGACGTCAGGCGCAAGAAGGTCGCGGCTGTCGCCGCAAGACAACGGCCTTCTCCTTTCGGAAGGTAAAAGCGAGGGAATCGAAGGCGTTAGGGTGTTGGCGATCGGCAACAGGCCCTTGGGCTTTTCGCTTGTTAGACCGAGGAGCGTCGGCTATCTTCTGAATTTTGCTGAGCCCATCCTTTCTCCTCGCGCCCATCGCGGGAATGGCTGCCATACACCCGGACAAAACGCCCCTCCCCTCTGCGCTGTCGCAAGAAGCGATCTACCGGGCGCTCGAGGGCATGGGGCGGATGCGGCGTGGCGAGCGCCCGCCCCTCGTCCCCCTGGGGGGAGGCGTGTCCTCGGACATCTATCGGGTCGATCTGGCCGCCGGTCCCCTGTGCGTCAAACGAGCACTGCCCAGGCTGAAGACGGCCGCCGAATGGCTCGCCCCGGTGGAGCGCAACCGCTGGGAATACGAATGGATGCAGGTGGCCGGAAAGATCGTGCCCGACGCGGTGCCCCAGCTCATGGGCCGGGATGAGGAAAGCGGCGCTTTCGCCATGGAATACCTGGATCCTGCGACTCATCCAGTGTGGAAGACGCAGCTGCGCGACGGCCTGATTGAAGAGACCACCGCGCGGGAAGTAGCCTGCCGCTTGGCGGCTATCCACGCCGCGACGGCGGGGGATGCGGAGATCGCCCGGCGCTTCGCCACCGATCACATCTTCTTCCCGATCCGCCTGGAGCCCTATCTCATCGCCACGGCGCAGGCGCATCCCGATATCGGTTGTGCCCTCACTGAGCTGGCCGAGGCCACCGCCGCCACCCGGCGGGCCCTGGTGCACGGGGACGTAAGCCCAAAGAACATCCTGGTGGGTCCCCGAGGGCCGATCTTCCTCGACGCAGAGTGCGCCTGGTACGGGGATCCGGCTTTTGATCTCGCCTTTTGCTTAAATCACTTGCTCCTCAAATGTCTGTGGCGGCGCCAGTGGCGAGACCGCTACCTCGCCTGTTTCGACGCCCTAGCGGACGCCTATCTCCGCGCTGTCTCCTGGGAGCCGCAAACTGCCCTGGAATCCCGGGCCGCCCAGCTCCTGCCGGGACTGTTCCTCGCCCGGGTGGACGGAAAATCCCCGGTGGAATACGTGACCGAAGAAAGCGACAAGGCCCGGGTGCGGCGCGTCGCCCGCTCGTTTTTCTTTCGGCCCGCCCGCCGCCTGGCGCAGCTTCGGGATGCATGGGCAGCAGAGCTGGAAACCGCCTAGACTCGATTCCTCCCCATCGCCTCTGCCATGGCCGACACCACCATCACCCGCCTGCAGGCCCGCCGAGTGTGGGACTCCCGCGGGCACCCCACCGTGGAAGCGGAAGTGCATCTTGCCTGCGGCGCGATGGGGCGGGCCATCGCGCCGGCCGGCGCCTCCCGGGGCGCTTGGGAGGCTGTGGACCTACGCGACGGCGGCCCCCGCTTCGGCGGCCTGGACGTGCTGCAGGCGGTAGCCCACGTGGAGGGCCCTATCGCCAAAGCCCTGCGGGGCCGGGACGCGGCAGCGCAAGCGGAAATCGATGGGGAGCTCGCCCGCCTGGACGGAAGTCCCCGTTTCGCCCATCTCGGCGGCAATGCCACTATTGCAGTGTCCATGGCGGTGCTCCATGCCGCAGCCGCCGCCCATGGCGAGCCCCTGTGGCGCTACCTGGCCCAGGGAGCACCCGTGCGCCTGCCCTTGCCCCAGATTCAAATCTTCGGCGGCGGGGCCCATGCGAGCCGCCGGATAGACGTACAGGATTTCATGGTGGTCGCGCTGGGAGCCAGGAGCTATGGCCAGGCGCTAGAAATGACGGCGGAAGTGTATCGCGCGGCGGGGAGCCTCATGGCGGCGGCGGGACGACTGCGGGGTGTCGCCGACGAAGGCGGTTACTGGCCCGCCTTCGACTCCAACGAGCAAGCACTGGAGATGCTCACCCGAGCGATCGAGGCGGCGGGCTTCACGCCTGGGGACGAGGTGGGCATCGCCCTGGACGTGGCCGCTTCCCAGTTCGGCGCCAAGGGCCACTACCGGCTCGCCCTAGACCGGTGGGAACGGGACCGGGACGGCATGATCGAGCTGCTCCTCGGTTGGATCGACCGCTACCCCATCGTTTCGGTGGAGGATCCCTTGGCCGAAGACGATGCGCTTGGCATGATGGCCTTTACCCGTGCGGCGGGCAACCGGGTGCAGGTGGTGGGGGACGACTTCCTGGTCACCCGCGCCGACCGGGTGGAAGCCGCGGCGCGGGAGAAGACCTGCAACGCGGCGCTCATCAAGCCGAACCAGGCCGGTACGGTGACGGCCGCCAAAGCAGCGCTGGAAGCGGCGAAGCAGGCGGGCTTCGGCACCATCGTCTCGGCCCGTTCCGGGGAGACCGAGGACGTGACTATCACCCACCTGGCCGTGGGCTGGGACGCCGGTCAGCTCAAAGTAGGCTCCTTTTCCCGCTCCGAGCGCATGGCCAAGTGGAACGAGGGCCTGCGCATCGAAGCCGCCTTGGGGCGCAGCGCGCGTTTCGCCGGGAAAGCGGCCCTTCGGCACGCTGGCTGAGAAGAAGAAACTACGCCCGCGCCACCCCGAGCGCCCGGGAGGCGCTGCGCACCACCCCCAGGGACGAGACAAACCACAGGGCCGCCAAGGCCAGGCCCACTGCGATGTCGGGCCAGGCAGAGCCCAGCACGTGCACCGCGCCGGCAGCCCCGAGAACCGAGACGTTGGCGACGATGTCGTTGCGCGAGCACAGCCACGCCGAGCGCATGTTGACGTCGTCCCCTCGGTGGCACCACAGGAGCGCCAGACACAGGCCGTTCGCCGCCAGGGCAAGCAGTCCCACGCCACCCATCAAGGACACTTGGGGAAGTTCGGGGATCAGCATCCCGTGGACTGCCTTGACCAGGACGAACAGGCCAAAACCTGCCATCACCGCTCCTTTGAAGAGGGCTGCGCCCGCCTTCCAGCGCTCGCCCCGGGTCACCGCCAGCAGGCTCAAGCCGTAGACCAGCGCGTCCCCCAGCATGTCCAGGGAATCGGCCAGGAGGGCCACCGACCCGGCCGCGAGCCCTGCTGCCAGCTCCACGGCGAACATGGCACCGTTGATCGCGAGCAGGCGCTTCAATACCGCCACCTGACGGCGGGTGAGCCGCTCGGCCCCGCATCCTTCGTGTCGACAGCAATCCATCGAAAAGCGTTTCTTTGACGCTCACTCTATCTTGAAGGACAGCCCCGCTCAAGCCTGGCACCCTACGCCGGGCCGTCCTTTGAGCGGCGGTCCGGGGCGGGCTTGCCCTGCTTGCGTTTCTGTATGAATATACAGATGCGAGATGCTCGGAGCCAAGCCATGCCCCTGCGCGCCTTGTTCGTCGACTTCGACGCTTACTTCGCCTCTGTGGAGCAACAAGACGATCCGGCGCTACGCGGGCGGCCGGTGGCGGTGGTGCCAGTGATGGCGGACACCAGCTGCTGCATCGCCGTGAGCTACCCAGCCAAGCGTCACGGGATCAAGACCGGCACCCCGGTGGCCGAGGCGAAGCGGCGCTGCCCGGGCCTCGTGCTGCGGCTCGCCCGCCACACGCGCTATATCGAGGTCCACCACCAGCTGGTGCAGGCGGTGCAGTCCTGCATCCCGGTGGACGCGGTGCTCTCCATTGACGAGATGGCCTGTACCCTGACCGGCAGCTGGTGTGCACCCGAGCGCGCTCGCGGGATCGCGGGCCGCATCAAGGCCGCCGTGCGGGAGGTGGGGGATGCCCTCACCTGCTCCATCGGCATTGCCCCCAACCGCTTCCTGGCCAAGACCGCCTCTAAGATGGACAAACCAGACGGCCTCACCGTAATCCAGAAAGAAGACTTGCCCCAAGCCTTGTACCGGCTCCAGCTTGGCGACCTGAACGGCATTGGGCCCCGCATGCGGGCGCGGCTTGCGGCAGCGGGAATCCACACCGTGGCAGATCTCTACGCAGCAAGCGCTGCCAGCCTGCGCCAAGTCTGGGGCGGCGTGGAGGGGGAGCGGATGTACGCCCGGCTGCGAGGCGAGACGGTGCCCGAGCCCGAGACGGCGCGGGGAAGCATCGGTCATTCCCACGTCCTGCCCCCCGAGCTGCGAGAGGACGAAGCCGCCCTGGCGGTGCTGCACCGGCTGCTGCAAAAAGCCGCGTGGCGGCTGCGCCACCTGGGTTATTTCGCCGGAGGAATGGGGTTAGAACTGCGCTACCTGGACGGGGAGTGGTGGCGCGGCCGGCGGCGGTTGGAAGCAACCCAGGATACGCTGGTGCTCACTCGGGCCATGACAGCGCTGTGGGACCAGCGCCCGCGCCGTCGACTGTGCCTGCTGGGGGTGGGGGTCACCCTCACCCATCTCTGCGAAGCACGGGGCCAGTCTTTGGAGCTCTTCCCAGAGGCCGCCGCCCGAGGGCGGCTCTTCGAAACGGTGGATCGGTTAAACGCCCGCTTCGGCAGGAACGCGCTCTACTTCGGCGGTGCCCACCGGGCGCTGGAAGCTGCTCCCATGCGCATCGCCTTCACCCACGTGCCGGATCCGCGGCTGGAGCGCTGAGGCTCACGGGTTCATCGCAACGACCGCGGGCCCGCTCCCGCCAACGGGGTGAGAGCTCGGGAAGCTCCGCCAGGGCGGCAAGCGCTATCCGGTCGATGCGCCGGCCAAACAGCACCTGCAGTACCCGGTGCACGGACCACTGAGGATGGGGCCGTTCCATCAGCACGATCGGGTCGCCGAGGCGCACCCAGCCTTCTTCCAGCACCCGGTAGTACCAGCCAGCGCGCAACGATTCCAGCACGAGGGCCACCATGCGGGGCTCGTCGAAACGCAGGTTCAGGTTGCGACAGGGCTGCCGGCCCTGGGAGAGCTGCACGAGCGCCGTGCCCATTCGGTACACATCGCCCACGCACACGTCGGCCTCCGTGATCCCGAGGGTGGAAACGTTCTCGCCAAAGGCGCCAGCCTGCGTAAGCCGGGGCGCGAGATGGGGCTGCTCCTCGCGCCAAACCCGGTAATGATCCCAGGGATAGTGATGGAGCGCTTTCTCCGGGCCGCCGTGGTGCCTGGTGTTGCCGTGCTCGTCCCCCGCGAGCCCGGTGCGGGTCACCCGCAGCGGTGCCCAAACCTCGCGCTTGTCGATGGCACTCAGGGTACCATCCCCGCCCAGGGGCTCAACGCGCCCGATACGCAGCGATTCGATACAGGCGACGAGGTGCGCTTTCCCGTTCATCGGTCCACCGTCATTGTCTTCTCCGATCGCTCCTCTGCCACCTTCCTGGCGGCCCCATACTCAAGCTTTCTCCCCCGGGGCGCGGCCGTTCCTCCCGTGTCCCTCCTCCGCCCCGGGACTCACCCAGGCCGCGGCGGCGAGATAATGGGTGACCTGCGGCGGCTCGCGTCCCGAGTGCAGCGCTAGGATGCGCGTCTCCAGGTCCCGATCGGCCCGGGTCACGCGGGCGTGCTGGCGCAGGTGCTCGGCCCAGGACTCGGTGATGAAGTGCTCGACGAAGCGTTCGGGCCGCTCCGTGTCGCGGAAGATCTGCCAGTACACCGCGCCGTCGCGCAAGCGCATGCGCCGCACCGAGCGCATCGCCTTGAGAAAGCGATTGACGTGCTCCGGTCGCACTTGGTACTCGACGGTGACCAACACCGGGCCAGCATCCGGTTCCAGCGCCTCGGCCGGCACTGGTTCCGGCCAGTGCATCGCGGGGGCGAGATCCACATGGTCGTGGCCGCCGATGTGGACGGTTCGGGTGGCGAAGACCGCCAGCGCACCGCCCGCGCCCGCCGCCGCCAGCGTCCAGGAAATGCCGATCACCTCGGCAAGCTGCCCCCAGAGGACCGAGCCGGCGCTCATGCAGCCCATGATCACCACCATGTGCAGCGCGAGGCCGCGGGCCCGCACCCAGGGCGGCAGCGCGATCTGCGCCGCCACCTGCATCGCCGAGAGCACCGCGATCCAGCTGATGCCCACCGCCAATAGAGCAAAGGCCGCGACATAGACGTTGGCGAAGGCGGCGAGCAGCCCGTTCGCGGCCGCGTACGCAAGCGTGGCGTACATCACGATCCGGTCTCGGGAGAAACGGCCGCGCAACCACGGCATGGCGAACGCCCCAGCCACCGCACCGACACCGATGCAGGCGAGCAACGCCCCATAGAGCGTCGCCCCGCCGGCGAGCTCTTCGCTGGCGATGAGGGGAAGCAGTGCCCACACCGCGCTCGCGAAGGGAAAGAAAGCGAGCCCTCGCACCAGCACCCGTTGCAGCAGGGGTGCGTGACGGGCATAGCGAAAGCCGCTGCGCAGCGCGCCCACCAAGCGCTCCGCCGGCATGTTCACCACCGGCGCCGGGCGCCTCCAGGAACGCAGTGCTGCCATCATCCCTAGATAGGACAGCGCGTTTGCCAGGAACACGCTGGCCGTGCCGGCCGCGGTGACGATCACCCCGGCGAGGGCCGGCCCTACCGCCCGGGAAAGGTTGAGCGCCATGCTGTTTAGCGCCACCGCCGCCGTGAGCTCGCTGCGGGGTACCAGTTCCTGCACCGAAGCCGACCACGCCGGATTCATGGCTGCCGCACCGCAGCCAATCAAGAAGGTGAGGATCAGCAGCCAACCCGGCGTCGTGAGGCCGGCATAGGTCATGGCCGCCAGCACCGCAGCACAGGTGAGCATCCACACCTGGGCGACAAGTAGCTGAGCGCGCCGGTCCACGATGTCGGCGAGCGCCCCCGCCGGCAAGGCAAGCAGGAACATGGGCAGGGACTGGGCGGCTTGCACCAGCGCCACCATGGCAGGCGAGCGGGTGAGCTCGGCCATAAGCCATCCTGCCCCCATGTTCTGCATCCAGGTGCCCAGGTTGGAGACCAGCGCGGCCATCCACAGCCGGCGGAAGACGGGCCGTTTGAGCGGCGTCCAAGCCGAGGCGGGAGGTTGCTGGGACCGAAGGGTGTCGTCCATGGCAAAAAGGCAGCGCAGGCCCGCATCCTAACATGACGCATGGACCACGCCTCCTGCGCCGTCGCATACTACGGTGGGAGGAAATCCGCTTCAGGACAGGCGTCGGCGTTGTCTGCGCCTCAATGGCGCAGCCGCCGGGTCCAATCCACCAGCGCCGCCAGCAGCTGGCGGATGAGCTCCCGGGTGGGCTCGTCTCGAAGGGTGCCGTTTTCGTCGAAGCGACTCGGAGCCTGGGAGATCATCACCTCTGGCTTGTTGAGGATGTGGGCGTTGAGATAAATGAAGCATTGCCGCAGATGGTACTGGGCCCGGGCGCTGCCCAGTATGCCGGGGCTTGCTCCCATGATGGCAATGGGCTTCTCGTTAAACGGCTGGTCCGGCGGACGGGAAGCCCAGTCGATGGCGTTCTTAAGCACGCCCGGCACAGAATAGTTGTACTCAGGGGTGACGATGAGCAGCGCATCCGCCGAACGGATCTGTTCCCGCAGCCGTGCCGCCGGCGGCGGAAAGCCCTTTTCCTTGACATCCTCGTTGTAAGGGGGCAGATCGCCGATCTCGGCAAATTCCATCCGGGCGTCGGCGGGCAGGAGCTCCGCCGCCGCTCTCAGGGCCGCCGTGTTGTAGGATCGGGCGCGAAGGCTGCCGGAAATGCCAAGAATGCGCAGGGTCAGATCGGTCATGGATTCTCCTCTCTTCAAGTTGTCGTATCCCGTGTGCGGCCGTTCCATTCCGAGGCGGGCTCAAAACCGCTCCACCCACGGCCGTAGATCCAGCTCCTGGGTCCAGGCGCTGCGGGGTTGACGGTGCAACCGGTCGTAGACCTCGGCAACTGCTTCCGGCTCGAGGAGGGCGTCAGGCCCGTGCTGGGCGAGCATGGGCTCGTGGCGCTCGGAGCGGATCTGTCCGTCGATCACCACGTGGGCCACGTGGATACCCTTGGGTCCCAGCTCCCGGGCCATGCACTGGGCCAGAGCCCGCAGGCCGAACTTGGGCACCGCCAAGCTAGCGAAGCCGGCACGCCCGCGCAACGACGCAGTCGCGCCAGTGAAGAGGATGGTGCCGCGACCCCGGGGAATCATGCGCCGGGCTGCCGCCTGTCCCACGAGGAAGCCGCCGTAGCAGCCGATGCGCCAGCAGCGCTCGAAGTCGGCTGGATCGATTTCGAGAATGCCGCCCGGCTGGTAGGTGCCGGCGTTAAAGACCACCAGGTCGGGTAAACCCAGCTCGCGTTCGACCTGGTCGAAGAGCCCTGCCACGGCACCCGGGTCGGTGGCATCGCAGGCGTAACCCCGCACGCGTGCCAGTGGCTCGCTCTCGAGCAAGGCATCGAGCCTCGCTCTGGTGCGCGCTGCCATGGCCACCTGCATTCCCGCTGCAGCGAAGCGCCGGACCAGGGCCCAGCCCAGACCCGGGCCCACACCCACCACTACCGCCACTTCCTGTCCCGTCATGGTTGAACTCCGCTTCGTGCCTTCAATCAGCAACCGGGCGGGCCGCCACTTTCCATGATGTCCTGCCCTCGCTCACTCCGTTGCCCAGAACAAGCGGTAGATGCGCCGAGGCAAGCGTGACCCACCGCGCGCTGCGCCAGAAACACTCCTTCCGACTCCGCCCGCGCCGGGGACAAAGCCTGGATCAGTTGCGCGAGAACGATCGCGCACGGCGCCTCGATCTTCAGCCGCAAGAGTTCATCGGCGCGGGTGCGTCCCAGGTTGACGGCGGCGATGGGCTTGCCCATGTCCCGGGCGGCGAGGCAGAGGCGGTAGCCCGTGTAAACCATGAGGGAGGAGCCCACCACCAGCAGTGCATCGGCGCGAGCGAGCGCCAGAAGGGCAGCCTCGACCCGCGCCGCCGGCACGCCCGCGCCGAAAAAGACCACGTCCGGCTTGAGCAAGCCCCCGCAGCGGGGGCACTCGGGCACACGAAAGCCCTCCAGATCGGCACACGCCAGCTCGGCGTCCCCGTCCGGGGCCAGCCCGGCTGGCAGGGACAGGAAGGCCGGGTTGTGCGCCTCGAGCATGCGCTGGACGGCGATGCGCGAGAGGTTCACGCCGCAGTCGAGGCACAGGACCCGGCTCAAGCTGCCGTGCAGCTCGATGACCCGAGCGCTTCCGGCCCGCTGGTGCAGGCCGTCCACGTTCTGGGTGAGCAGGCTATGCACGTATCCGGCCCTCTCCAGGCGGGCGAGCGCTCGGTGGGCGGCGTTCGGCCGGGACGCCGCTATGCGCGGCCAGCCGATCAGGCTCCGCGCCCAGTAGCGCCGGCGCGCAGGCTCGGAGCGCAGAAACTCCTGGTGGCTCAGGGGCGGCGTGCGCTTCCACCGGCCTTCCGCATCCCGGTAGTCTGGAATACCAGAAGCGGTGCTCACCCCGGCGCCCGTCAGCACCAGCAGCCGAGGGTGGGCGCGGACGAAGCGTGCGAGGGTTTGCGCGTCCGTCATGGCCCCGGCATGTCGGGCAGCAGGATGAGCCGGGCTCCCCGGCACACAGCGCCGGGCCGAGCGACCCGCCGCCCGTCGGCCTTCACCCGCTTGATGGGCTGCTTTTGCAAGGCGGTGAAATTCCCGCCGATGCAGGGCAACTCTTCCATGAGCTTGCCGCCAAGCAACCTGAGCCGGCGCGGCTTACGCCGCCTCACTGCTGCCCTCATGGCGTTGCACCGCGCTTCGCATCGCTTGCGCATCTGGTCGAAATTCCCCTGCCGGCGTTCGCAGGCAACGGAGCACGCTCCCTGCACGAACTTGCCGGCCACCAGCGCGTTCAGGGTTTCGACCACCGCTTTCCCGTTCTTCCCTGCGACGCCGACGTCCACCTTCGTGGCGACCCCTTTAGCAGGACAGGACGAGCTCGTGCTGGAGGGCATCCGTTCCGAGCAGGCGATTGTGCGATCCCTCAGGGCATCACCTTGAGCAGCAGTTTCCCGCGCGTACCGCGGCCTTCCAAGTAGCGATGCGCCTCGGCGGCCTCGGCCAGAGGATATTCCCGGTCGATGACAACCGTGAGCCTGCCCTCCAAATACCAGCGGAACAAATCGCCGGTGCGCCACTCGATTTCCTCGGTCGTGGCGGTGTAGTCGGCGAGGTGGGGCCGAGTGAAGTATACCGAGCCCGCCTCTCCCAGCTCTAGGGGCTCGATGCTGGTGACCAGCCCCGAGGCGCCGCCATAGTTCACGCACAGACCCCGGCGCCGCAGGCTGCGAATGCTGCGGGCAATGGTATCCTTGCCCACCGCATCATAGACCACGTCCACGCCCTTGCCGCCGGTCAGTTCCATCACCGCCTCGCGGAAATCGCGCTCGCGGTAGAGGATCACGTGGTCCGCGCCCCGCGCCTTCGCGATCTCTGCCTTGTCAGCACCGCCCGCCGTGGCAAACACCGTCGCTCCGCGCAGCTTGGCAAGCTGGATCAGGAGCTGCCCCACGCCACCCGCGCCGGCGTGCACGAGACACGTGCTGCCGGGTTTGAGCTCATAGCAGGAATGGGTCAAGTAATGGGCGGTGCAGCCCTGGAGCATGAGGGTGGTGGCAATGGAATCGGGAACGCCCTCGGGGATCTTCGCTAGACGCCAGGCCGGCACGGCCGCGTACTCGGCGTAGCTTCCGCGCACCAAGCAATAGCCCACCCGGTCGCCCACACGGATCCGGTTCACCCCCGGCCCTACCTCCACCACCTCCCCCACGCCTTCCATGCCGAGGGTCATGGGCAGGGGCGTCTGGTAGGTACGGGAGCGGACGTAGCTTCCGTTTCGCATGTAGACGTCGATGAAATTGATGCCGGCGTAGGCGAGCTTGACTAACACCTCCCCCTCCTTGGGACGCGGCGTTTCCGTCTCCACCAGTCGAAGCTGCTCCGGTCCGCCGAACTCGAACACGCGTATCGCCTTCATCGTCTCTCCTCCGGGTCTAGTTCTTCACAATCAGCACCACGCCGGCGATCAGCATCAAGGCGCCGGCGATGCGCAGCCCGCTCATGGGCCGCACGGGATAGCCCAGCACGCCGAAGTGATCGAGGAGCATGGAGGCCGCGATCTGGCCGGTTACCACCAGCACGAACAGGGTCGCGGCGCCGAGGGCGGGACCGGCCATCAGGGACACCACCACCACGGCGGCACCGATGGCTCCCCCCAGCCAGGCCCATGCCGGCACCGAGGTCATCGCCGCGGCCGACGGCCACGGCACCTGCAGCACCACCAGCACCAGCAAAACGCACAGAAGCCCCACCATCATGTTGGCGAGCCCGGCGAGGAGCGGGTCTCCAAGCAGGGCGCGCAGGGAGGCGTTGATGCCGACTTGCACCGGCATCAACGCGCCGATCAGCAGGGCGAGCGCGGAGAGCACGAGCTTCATGGGCGTCCTTTCTTGCTTGTTGTAGCGAGCGGGTCGCGCTGACGAAACCGGCAACGGCCCTGCCAAGGATACCGCAAGCTAGGTCCGCGCGCCTCGGCCGGCCTGGCGCGCGATGGCGATCGCCAGCCCGGCAAGGAGCAGGTAGAACACCAGGGACCAGCCTGGGATCGTGAGCCCGAGAAAGCTCCACTGGGTGTCGCTGCACTCGCCGCTGCCGCGAAACACCAGCGCCAGCGTCTCGGAAAGCGGCAGCGTTTCCAGCATGAAGTACAGGTCCGCACCGCAGTCGGCCACCTGGGGGGCTGCACCGAACTGCACCCAGAGGTGCCGGATGGCGATGCCCGCGCCCAGTGCCGCCACCACCGTCAACACGCCGGCGTAGAGCGCCGCGCCGCGGGGGCCTGGCCCATGGGCCGCCGCCAGAAGGAACACGACGCCGAGCGCGATGAAGACCACCCGCTGGAAGATGCAGAGGGGGCAAGGCTCGAGCCCTTCGCCGTGCTGGAGGTAGAGGGCGTAGCCCAGCACGCCCAGGCACACGAGGAAACCCGCGAAGAAGCCTGCTCGCGTGCGCATTCCCGCCTCAATGGAACCGGTAGACGTCCATAGCAAGGATGCCGTGGGCGAAGCTGCGATGCACCCGCTCGCCCCGTCCCCCCGCGCCCAAGGCGACGAACAGGGGCAGCAGGTGCTCCTCGGTGGGATGGTTGTGGGCCGCGTGGGGCCCCTGCCGGCGATAGGCGAGCAGGGTTTCCGTGTCCCCCGCCTCCACCTGCCGTGCCAGCCAATCGCTGAACTCGGTCACCCAGGCGGGCGGCGCAGCGTCCAGAGCATAGCGGCCGAACTCGTACAAGTTGTGGGTGGCCGCACCGCTTGCCAGCACCAGGATACCTTCTTCCCGCAAGGGCGTCAGCGCTTCGCCCAGATGCAAATGGTGGCGCGGTCCCAGGTGCGGCTGGATCGAGAGCTGCGCCACCGGCACGTCGGCCTCCGGGAACATGATGAGCAGAGGAACCCAAGCCCCGTGGTCGAGACCCCGCTCGGGGTCGATTGCGGACTCGAATCCCTTGGCGCTCAGCACCTCGACCACCCGCTGCGCCAGCTCGGGGGCGCCGGCAGCAGGATACGTGAGCGCGTAGAGCTCCCGAGGAAAGCCCCAGAAATCGTGGATCGTCGAGGGGTTGCGCGTTGCGCTCACGTGGGGCGTGACCGTCTCCCAGTGGGCAGAGACCGCCAGCACCGCCCGCGGCCGCTCCAGTCCACGCCCGAAGACGCGCAGGAAGTCCCGTGCCGCGGAGGGTTCCAGAGGCAGGGTGGGTGCCCCGTGGGAAACGAATAGCACCGGCTGCCGTTTCATTCCCGGCCCCCCTGCTGGATCATTCCATGGGCACGCCGTGGCTCACGACGAAGGATTGCCCCGTGAGCGCGCCGATGGGAAAGAAAGACAGGAACAGAGCCGCTTCCGCGACCACCCGCTCCGCGGTGAAATTGAGATGCGTCACGGCCTCTTCGGGCGCTCTCGCGCAAAAAAAATCGCAGTGCTGCCTTGTCTCCGACTGCTCGCCGCGTCGGCCACCCGTGCCACCCTTTTCCTTGAACTTCATGGCCTACACCCCTTCCCGAGACCCCCTGTGCCGCCGTATGCCTGTGGCTCCGGCATTGGGCCAGATGAAGGATTTTCCGTCATTGCCACGTTCAGCCGCCCCATCTCATTATCCCCGCTAAAGGCTTCCCGGGCGAAGCCTGCCGCAATCCCCACATCCACACCCTTCGGGAGAGGACGGGAGATCACCAGCGCCCGCCTGCTCTAGGAATAGCGATGAACACAGCAACCCCGCCTTGCTGCTCGACGAAGGCAAGGGCTTGTTCCACAGCGGGTCACTTCCGGCCCAAATCGCCGCGGTCCACAGGCGCTGGCACGCGTGACGAAGGGTCTCCTGGGTGCGGTACGGGTCGCGCTAATGGGGAGTCGCGCATGAATCTCGGTGGGCGGTGCATAGGGCGCACACTCTGCGTGCTACACGGGCCCGATGCACCGCCGACGGGCAGCGTCACGCGCTGCCACGCTTCAGCCGTTTGGCGATCTGGGCCACGTGCCGGCCCTGGAAGCGGGCGATGGCCAGCTCATTCTCGCTCGGTTGGCGCGAGCCATCGGCGTCGGTGATAGTGCTCGCTCCGTAGGGCGTGCCGCCTGTGATCTCCTTCATGGTAAGTAGCCGCTGCTCGGAATAGGGCACGCCCACGATGATCATGCCGTGGTGCAGCAGGGTCGAGTGGAAGCTGGTGAGGGTGGTTTCCTGGCCTCCATGCTGGCTTGCGGTGGAGGTGAAAACACTGCCCACTTTGCCGATCAAGGCGCCTTTCATCCACAGGCCGCCGGTCTGGTCAAGGAAGTTACGCATCTGAGCCGCCATGTTGCCGAACCGGGTAGGCGTGCCGAAGAGGATAGCATCGGCCTCCGCGAGCTGTTCGGGCCGGATGATCGGCACATGGGCGAAAGCCTCCCGAGCTTTCTTGGCGCCGCTTTTCTCCAGGACGTCTTCCGGCACCAGCTCGGGCACCTGATACAGGGTCACCTCGGTCCCTTCCACTTCCCGAGCGCCGGCAGCGACTGCTTCCGCCATCGTGTAGACATGGCCGTACATGCTGTAGAAGACAACTTGAATCTTGGTCGTCATACGATCCTCCTGGGTTGAGTCAAAGCCATTCATCCCGTCGTTACCTGCTTCAGGCGGCCCCCGCTGAGCAAAGGCCGCGACAAGCGCAGCGCACAGGCGCCATCGCCCAGCAGGGCTTGCACGACTAGAGTGATTGCCCAAAACACGGGATACTCCCAACCGCCGCCCGGGGCGCTGAACACCCAGCCGTTACCCCAATGGACCACCGCGGCGCCGATCAGCACCGGCAATAACGACAGGGCCACCCAGCGGGAATAGATGCCGAGGATCAGCAAGACGCCGCCGCCCAACTCCGCAGCGGTGACAAGATAGGCGATGAATCCGGGAAACCCCTGGGATCCGAAAAACTGCACCGTTTCGTCCAGCGTGAACACTAACACCTTCAGCAGGCCGTGGGCGATGAACGCTACGCCCAAGGCAACACGCAACAAAAACGCTCCATAGGCAACCAGGTCACGATCCATCATTTCCCCATTCCGCTAGACGAGACAAAAACCCCCAATTAAGCGAGATCGAATACGAGCACCTCGGCCCCTTCGCCCCGGTCGAGAACGATCTCATCCACTTCCCGGGCCTTGAGAGCATCGCCTGCTTGAAGCAGCTCACCGTTCGCCGCCACCCGCCCCCGCGCCACGTGCACGTAAGCCCGCCGTCCCGGTGTGAGGCGATGCACGGCCCGCTCGGGCCCATCGAGCAATGCGGCGTAAAGATGGGCGTCCTGGTGGATCGTGACGGAGCCGTCCCGACCGTCGGGGGAAGCGAGCAGGCGCAGACGCCCCCGCTTTTCGGCCGGCGGGAAGTGCCTCTGTTCGTAGCTGGGCGCAAGCCCCCGGCGCTCGGGCACGATCCAAATCTGAAGCAGGTGAACCGGCTCTTGCCTCGACGCGTTGTACTCGCTGTGGATGATCCCCGTCCCGGCACTCATGCGCTGCACGTCCCCCGGATGGATGATGGAGCTGTGGCCCATGCTGTCTCGGTGGGCAAGCGCCCCCTCCAGCACGTAGGTAATGATCTCCATGTCCCGGTGTCCATGGGGATCGAAACCCCGGCCCGGCTGTATCCAGTCTTCGTTAATGACCCGCAGCGCCCCGAACCCCATGTGCCGGGGATCGTGGTACTGGGCGAACGAAAAGCTGTGATAGCTGTCCAGCCAGCCGTGGTGGGCATGACCGCGCTCTACGCTTCGGCGAATCTCGAGCATCGGCGACTCCGCATAATCAGTCAATTTGAATGCTATTAAGGCCCTCCTGCTGCTTATGGTATTTTGGAAGTTTGACGCTTGATAGCGGAACATTCTGATAAAAACGTTCAAAACGAATGATATTCAAAGAATCGGCGATTTCCCATAAAGTTCAAAGGCATGGCAGAGCATCCCGGGCAAACGAGACGGCCTGGAGGGGCCTGGGACACAAACTGGCCTTTGTCCTGCTGGCGATGGGATTGACGGGCGGGTGGACAGCAGCGATGCCGCCGTTGAGCCTGGGGTTAGACCACCCCCTCACCGGCAGGATTTGGTCGCCCGGGGCTCAGCGGTTCCTCTCTCCTGAGGCGCTAGTAGCCCAACTCGGGCAAGCCCACATCGTGCTCCTTGGTGAGGTCCACGACAACGGCGACCACCACCGGATCCAGGCCTGGCTCGTGGAGCGGCTCGGGGAAGCCGGGCACACCCCCGAGCGGGGCGCCGTCGCCTTCGAGATGATCACCACCGATCAAGCAGCCACCTTGGAAGCGTACTTGCGGGATCATCCTGGCGATGCGACACGGCTCGGGGCGGCGTTGCGTTGGGAGGAACGGGGCTGGCCGCCCTGGTCCTTGTACCAACCCATCGTAGAAGCAGCGATGAGGGCC
>NZ_DAIRTR010000054.1:0-18364 GCF_036803785.1 Pelomicrobium sp.
GGGTTCCGGGGGTCGCAACGCCCTTCTGGGGGGCGGGCAAAGGTCCCACGAAGCGTCCTGGAAAAGAGCCATCTGCATGAAGGAATAATAAATTTTCTATTTGACCGGAGGAGCGCCGATCGGTAGAATGCAGCTGCTGCGACGCAGCACACGGCCACCTCGGTGGCCGTTTCTGTGTTGTGAGAAATAGGGCGCCGCGCCCACGGCGCTTAGAAAAACACGAAGGAGCGAACGGTTACCCGAGCAAGGTAACAATCCGCAGGCTGGCCGGCGCTGCTGCCCGGTGGGGTGGTTAGCCGACGGTGCTGCGATCTAAAGGAGGATTGCTGTCATGGCAAAACCGCACTCCCCGCTCCGGAACGGCCCGTGGGCCGATCGGGAGCGTCTCCATGCCAATTGGTTTGCGCTGCTGTTCATTGCAGCGCTTTTTTCCCATCCCGCCTATCCCCTTTCTGTCTGGGCTCTCGCCGACCTGCGGCCCCATCTCGGGGGTGGGGCGGGCCTGGACGAGTCCATGGAAGCGACCGCGCCAGCGGCTTTCCAGCGGGGTAAGGGTCCTGCTTCCGACGCGGCCAGGATCGACGCCCTCAGCGCCTTTCTCTCTCGCCGTTATCAGGTGGCAGAGGAAGCGACGCGGCAACTGGTGTCCGCTGCTTTTCGCGCCGGGCGGGAGCTGCAACTGGATCCCTTGCTCATCCTGGCGGTAATGGCCGTCGAGTCGCGCTTTAACCCCATCGCCGAGAGCGTGGCCGGTGCCAAGGGACTCATGCAGATCATCCCCCGCTACCATCTGGACAAGCTGGAATCCCGAGGCGGCGAGCAGGCGGTGCTGCAGCCCGAAATCAACATTCGTGTGGGGGCGGAAATTTTACGGGAGTACTTCGAGCGTACCGGGAACCTCACGGAGGCGCTCAAGCTCTACAACGGGTCCAGTTGGGATGAAGCGAACCGCTACCCGACGAGGGTGTTAACGGAGAAGCAACGCCTGCAGCGCGTCGTTGCGCAGGTCAAGGCGTAGGAATCGAGATCCGCATTCCCGCGCCGGTGCGTTGCGGTTAAAATCGCCTCATGGCCCGTATCCGTATTTCCTGGCCCGGCGGGGCCGTGACCGCCACACTGGACGCCACGCCCACGGCCGAGAAAGTCCTGGCAGCCTTGCCAGCGCGTTCCTCGGCCAACACCTGGGGTGATGAAGTGTATTTCAGCCTACCGGTGCGCGCTGCCCTAGAGCCCAGCGCGCGGCAAGTCGTGGATCCCGGCACCGTGTGCTTTTGGGTGGAGGGAAGCTCGCTCGCTCTTCCCTTCGGACCCACCCCCGTGTCTCGGGGCAGCGAATGCCGGCTGGTCACCAAGGTCAACATCCTCGGCAAGCTCGACGACGACCCGCGGCTGCTCGCGGGCGTGAGTGACGGGGACGAGATCACCGTCGTTCGTTTGGACTGATCGCCCTGCCCTTCGGTGTAGGGGGTGGCACGCGGTGCGGCGTACCGGCGCCATTTGTGCTCTGATCGTGCTCTGGCTCGCGCTCCTGGGCGGCCGAGCCCTCGGCCAAGATCCTCGTTATCTCCAGCCTGAGCCCGAAGAAGCGCACGCCATCCAGTCGATCATCCAGGCCCAGCTGGATGCTTTTCAAAAGGACGATGCGGAAAAGGCTTTCTCCTACGCTGCTCCCGCCATTCGTAAACGGTTCGGCACCGCGGAGCGCTTCATGACCATGGTGCGGGAAAGCTACGCCATCCTCTACCGGCCTGCGTCAGTGCAATTTCTTCCCCCCGCCATCATTGATGGGGAGACGATCCAGGCCTTGCGCGTAGTGGGGCGCGACGGCACGGTCAAGGTGGCCCTCTATTTCATGGAGCGCCAGGCGGACGGCTCCTGGAAGATCAAGGCCTGCGAGCTGGCACCGTCGGCTGCCGTGTTCACACGGCGCTGATAGGTCGGAGGATGGCAAAGCCTTCTCGGAGCAAGGTGACTAGGTGGGCGGTGAGCTCGTTGCCTTGTTTCGGCGCACCCTCCTCCCGGAGGGGCGGCGGGCGCGAGGGCGTAAGGCTCGCGCCCCGGTCAGCCGAGTCGTATCTTGCGCCACGCGCCGGAGCGCCAGCGGGCGTAGAGGGTAAGACCGGCGGCGACGATATAAAGCAAGGCGGCGAGCCAGCCTCCTACGGCACCCCATCCCCAGGCCGGCAGGGCATCGATCCAGCCCTGTCCGGGAGCGAAGGCGACGACGTGCACAGCGGGAATGAAGCCTGCCCAGGCCAGCACGGTGACGAGAGCGGTGGGTACGCGCACGTCGCCCGCGCCCCGCAGGCAGAAACTGGCGCCGATGTTGATCCCGTCGAAGATCTGGTAGCCGGCGGCGATCCACATCAGTACTATGCCCAGTCGCACCACCTCGGGCGCATGCGTATCGGCGGCGTTCACGAACAGCGGGATTAGCCAAGGGCCGCCCAGCGCCAGGCCCATGCCCACCGCCGCCATGTAACCCATGGCAAGAGCGATGGTGGTATCGCCCACGCGCGCGGCCCAGGCCTTGTCGCCGGCGCCGATCGATTGGCCCACCAGGGTGGTGCCCGCCAGCGCCAGGCCCACCACCGGCATGTAAGCGAGGGAGGTGAGGGCCATCACGATCTGGCTGGCAGCACCATCCACCGGGCCGAGGCGCGCCATCATTACCTGGAACAGCCAGAAAGCGGCGATCTCCACGGCCGGCAGCAGACCGGTGGGAAGCCCCAGAGCGAGGAGTCGCCCGATGCCGCGCCAGCGGGGGCGCCAGGTCAGATGGCTTGCGTATTCGTCCCGCACAGGGCGCGAGAGGAACGCCGCCAATGCCATAACCGCCCCCGCCGCCGTGGCCAGGGTGGTGGCCCAGGCGGCGCCGGCCATGCCGAGCTCGAGGCGGAAGATCAGAAACTCGTTGAGGGGCACGTTCAGTGCGGCCACCACGGCCATCAGGGTCAGGGTGATGCCGGTGCGACCGATGCCGTTGAAAAAGGCGCAAAGCGTCCACAGGAGCACCCCGGCAGGGGCGCCCAGTAATCGGGGGAACCAGTAGTCCAGAGCCAGGGCATAGATGGAGGCCGGGAGCCCGAACGGTCCCAGGATCCACGCCCCGGCGAAGGCGAGGCCGATGAAGGCAGGTGCCGCGCAACCGCTGCCCCATATTCCGAGCCACGCCGCTTGCGAGGCGCGCCACTGTCGGCGTGCGCCGTAAGCCTGAGCGACCAGGGGTTGCACGGCAAGGCCCGTACCGCCCACCACCAGGAAGCACACGATCACGAGGAAATGCACTGCCCCCAGGGCAGTGGTGGCGTCCGTAGACAGACGACCCACGAACCAGGTGTCGGTGAGGTTGAGCACCGCTTGCAAGGCGCTGTTGGCGGCCAGAGGAACGGCAAGCCGACCCACTGCCTTCAGGTCGACGCGGCGGCGGCCCGCGGCGTCGAGCCGCACGGCGGGCAGCCGAGAGAGCCGGCGCAAAGGGGGCTCGAGGGCGCTGTTGCTGGGTGGATCCGGCTTCATCCCGGCTCGCCGGTACCGATCATACCGCCGAGAGCGAGACCAGATGGGAGTGCCCATGCGGCGAATACTGCCTGGGCCGCGCCGCTTGTCGTGTCCGGGGCAGCGCCTTCCGAGGCAAAGGCTTTCTTGCGCGAAGCATCAAAGACTCGCGGCATTGCAGACATTTATGGGCCAAGCTTTCGTCGCGAAAAAAGGTCTTGGGGCGCTCTTTGTGCGCCGCATCAACCATGCTCTAATGCCAGCCGGGGTGCTGCAGCCGGGGAGGGGAAGCAATGAAGCGCGTCATTTTCAACCAGAAGCGCGGTGTGGGGAAGTCCACCATCGTCTGCCACTTGGCCGCCATCTGCGCGCACTGCGGCTACAAAACCCTAGGGGGGGTGGATCTGGACCTCCCAGGCAACTCCACTGAGTACCGCCTCGGCCGGCACGCCCAGGCGACGGAACTGAATCCTCGCACGCTTCTTCGAGCAGGGGCCCTCTTTCAGCTTCCACGGTAGAGTGCCGGCTGAATTCGCTCATCCCACGCCTTTTGCTGGCTTGGACTCGATGCCTTCCCATCCGGAGCTGGAGCCTCTTTAGGGAAAACTCGGGGCCCGCCACAAGATCTACAAGCCTACGGGAGGCCCTGGCGAGCCTGGCCTATGAGGCCGTCTTCATCGACCTTTCCATCCGCCCTCAATTTCTATGCTCGCGCGGCTCTGATCGCCGCCGACCCCTGCCTTACCCCCTTCGACTGCGGCGATTTCTTCCGCCGGGCCCTGTATGCCTTGATGGAGACGGCCAACGGGATCCGCGAAGACGCTCCTCCGTCCCTCGCGGTGGAGAGCATCATCGTCAACCAGTTCCAGCCTCGGGCTATCTTGCCTCAGCGGCTCATGGAGGAGCGCCGGCAGGACGGACTCCCGGTGCTGGCTGCCCGTTTGTCGGCCTCGGTCAAGGTGCGGAAGTCCCCTTAGTGAGCGCGATCCTTGATTGCACTCGCTCCCCCGGCACGCGGTTCCCCAGCAATTCGTGGCCCTGTTCGAGGCGCTGGAAGCCCGACGCAGGCGGGCGGCTGGGCAGGAGCAGCGAGCTCGCGCGGCCTAGCAGTCGGAGGAGAGCGGCTTTCCTATGAGCGCTCTGCCCGAGGGCGGTGCTTCCCTGGGCACCGAATGCCCTTTGTACGGCCTGCCTTTGGCGCTTGGGCGCAGGTCTGCTATACGTAGAGCATAGGGGAGGTCGATTTTCTCGAGGAGGAGGCTATGGCCGACGTGGTGCGCAAAGCGGACTACTTTTCCATGCAGGTGGCCGACAAGCCCGGAGAGGCGGCCAATCACCTGAAAGCCCTTAAGGAAGCGGGAGTCAACTTGCTCGGCTTCACCGGCTTCCCCAGCGGCCGGCGGGCCCAGATCGACTTCATCCCGGAAGATACGGCCAAGCTCAAGGCGGCGGCCCGCAAGCTCAAGTGGAAGCTAGGGGAGAAGAAGACCGTGTTCCTGGTCCACGGGGAGGACCGGGTGGGCGCCATCTACGACGTGATCGGCAAGCTTGCGGAGGCCGGGGTCAACATCACTGCCCTGGATGCAGTCTCCGCCGGCGAAGGGCGCTACGGCGCCATGTTCTGGGTCAAGCCCAGGGACGTGGCCAAGGCCTCCAAGGTCCTGGGGGTGAAGTGAGGAGAGCGGGGTGAGGGGAGTTTAAGCCACCACGGGATTGCGCAACACCCCGATCCCCTCGATTTCCGTCTCCAGCAAGTCGCCGGGCCGAAGAAATTCGGGCGGGGTACGGGCGAAACCCACGCCTTGGGGCGTGCCGGTGGAGATCACGTCCCCGGGCTCCAGGGTCATCCCGAGGGACAGCTCAGCGATCAGGCGCGGGATCTTGAAGTAGAGGTAGCGGGTGTTGGAGTCTTGCTTCACCACCCCGTTCACGCGGGTTATGACCCGCAAACCGTTAGGATCCAGGGCATCGGCGGTGACAATGGCCGGGCCCAGAGGACAAGTACCGTCTAGGCTTTTTCCCTTGTGCCACTGACCCCCGTAGGCTCGCTGCAGGTCCCGGGCCGACACGTCGTTCACGACGGTGTAGCCGAATACATGCTCCATGGCCCGCGCTTCGGGAATGTTCTTGCCGGCCCGGCCGATCACCACGGCGAGCTCCACCTCCCAGTCGAGTTGAGTGGTGACCCTCGGGTCGTAGGGAATCGGGTCGTGGGGGCCGATGACCGCGGTCACCGCCTTGGTAAAGAAGACGGGATGGTCCGGAAGCGTCTGCCCGCTTTGGCGAATGCGCTCCCCCTCCTGGAAGTGCTCCAGGTAGTTCCAGCCCACGCAGAACACGTTTTTGCGCGGTCGGGGAATGGGGGCGAGGAGCTTCACCCGGGACAGGGGAAGCCGCCCTGCTTCGTAGCTGGACAGGGCGCGAAGCGCCGCCAGGGACGCCTCTCCCGCGGCGATCAGCGACACCATGTCTCGGGGATCGAAAGGCAGAGGACCCCCCCGTGCCCGGCCAGCGTCGAGCACATCGAGCACGGTGGTCGCGTCGACGAGCACCCCGATGCGGGGTCCGGCGTCTTCGGGACGGGTGAAGGTGACGAGTTTCAAAGACACACCTCGGTCAAGAAAAGCCGCAGTCGAAGTTTATCATCGGCGCTGCCGTGGGTCCCGAGAAGGCGAACGGCCGCCAGTATATAATCTTCGCCCTCGCGACCTCCCAAGCCGGGAGAAGGAATGGACGAACAACTGCGCCAGAGCGCGCTCCAATACCACCGCCTGCCCAAGCCCGGCAAGATTTCCATCGCGCCGACCAAGGGTCTCATCAACCAGCGGGATCTGAGCCTCGCTTACTCGCCCGGGGTAAGCGCCGCTTGCCTGGCCATCCGGGAAGACCCCGCTGAGGTGCGCAACTTGACTGCCCGGGGCAACCTGGTGGGGGTGGTGACCAACGGCACGGCGGTACTCGGGCTCGGCAACATCGGGCCCCTAGCGGCCAAGCCCGTCATGGAAGGCAAGGCGGTGCTGTTTAAGAAATTTGCCGGGATCGACGTATTCGACATCGAGCTGAACGAAAGCGATCCGGACCGGCTGGTGGACATCATCGCTGCCCTGGAGCCTACCTTCGGCGGCATCAACCTGGAGGACATCAAGGCGCCCGAGTGCTTCTACATCGAGCGCAAACTCCGGGAGCGGATGAAGATCCCGGTGTTCCACGACGACCAGCACGGCACCGCCATCATCGTAGGTGCGGCGGTGAGAAACGGGCTCAAGATCGTCGGCAAGGACATCAGCCGGGTGAAGCTGGTCACCTCGGGCGCGGGAGCGGCGGCCCTTGCCTGCCTGGGGTTGCTGGAGGCGATGGGGCTGAGGCGCGAAAACATCTGGGTGACCGACATCAAGGGCGTGGTGTACCAAGGGCGTACCGAGGAGATGGATCCCTATAAGGCGATCTACGCCCAGAAGACCGAGGCCCGTACCCTGGCGGAGGTGATCGAGGGGGCGGACGTGTTTCTCGGGCTTTCCGCCGGTGGGGTGCTCAAGCCCGGGATGGTCAAGCGCATGGCCGACAAGCCCCTCATCCTAGCGCTGGCCAATCCGGTTCCGGAGATCATGCCCGAAGTGGCCAAGGCGGCGCGCCCCGACTGCATCATCGCCACCGGCCGCTCCGACTATCCCAACCAGGTGAACAACGTGCTGTGCTTTCCCTTCATCTTCCGCGGAGCGCTGGACGTAGGCGCCACCGCCATCACCCGGGAGATGGAGCTGGCCGCCGCCCAGGCCATCGCGGAGCTGGCCGAACAGGAGCAATCCGACGTGGTGGCCAGCGCCTACGGCGAGCAGGACGTGGCTTTCGGGCCCGAGTACATCATCCCCAAGCCGTTCGATCCGCGCCTGATCCTCAAGATCGCCCCGGCAGTGGCCAAGGCAGCGATGGAAAGCGGGGTCGCCAAGCGGGAGATCACCGACTTCGAGGCCTACAAGGCGGAGTTGCAGCAGTACGTCTACCACTCCGGGCTGGTGATGAAGCCCATTTTCGCCGCCGCCAAGGCAGCCCCGGACAAGCGCATCGTCTACGCGGAAGGGGAGGATCCGCGGGTACTGCGGGCGGTCCAGGTGGTGGTGGACGAACGACTCGCCTGGCCCATCTTGATCGGCCGGCCGGAAGTAATCGAGATGAATATCCGGCGGCTGGGACTGCGCATCCGGCCGGGCGAGCATTTCGAGCTGGTGAACCAGGACTCCGATCCCCGCTACCGGGATTACTGGACCGAGTACCACCGGATCATGGAGCGCAAAGGCGTGTCGCCCGAATATGCCAAGATCGAAATGCGCCGTCGGCGCACTCTGATCGGGGCCATGATGGTGCGCAAGGGAGACGCGGACGGCATGCTGTGCGGCACCTTCGCCCACTACCTACTGCACTTGTATTACGTGCAGAACGTGATCGGACTGCGACCGGGTGCCAAGATCTTCGCCGCCATGAACTTGCTCATGCTCCCGGAGCGCACCCTGTTTCTGTGCGATACCTATGTTAACAAGGATCCTACAGCAGAACAGATCGCCGAAATGACCCTCATGGCGGCGGAGGAGGTGCGCCGGTTCGGCTTCACCCCCAAAGTGGCGCTGCTGTCTCACTCCAGCTTTGGGAGCGTGCGGGACGAGTCGGCGGCCAAGATGGCCCGCGCCCGGGAGTTGCTCGAGAGCATGGCGCCAGGGCTGGAGTGCGAGGGGGAGATGCACGGCGACGCAGCCCTGTCGGAGGAAATCCGGCTCGCCGTGTTCCCCAACTCCAAGCTCAAGGGACCCGCCAATCTTCTCATCATGCCCAACGTGGAGGCGGCCAACATCTCGTTCAACCTGCTCAAGCAGGCGGCAGGAGGCGGCGTCACGGTGGGTCCCATCCTTCTCGGGGCGGCCATGCCGGTGCACATCCTCACGCCGAGTGCCACGGTCCGGCGGCTGATCAACATGACGGCTCTTCTGGTGGTGGAGACCATCAAGCGTTGAAGCTGGCCGATCCCGGCCCGACGCGCGGCGTCCTGGCTGATCGGGTAGAATAGCGGCTCGATCCTTCTTCGTTCTTTCTCCGCGGCCGGGCGCGGCCGCTCTGCGAGGACCGATCATGGCCGTCATTAAGCAGGAAGACTTCATTCAGAGCATCGCCGACGCGTTTCAGTACATCTCCTACTACCACCCTACCGACTACATCCAGGCATTGACCCAGGCCTACGAGCGGGAGCAATCCCCCGCAGCCAAGGACGCCATGGCCCAGCTCCTGGTCAACTCCCGCATGTGCGCGGAGGGTCACCGCCCCATCTGCCAGGATACGGGCATCGCGGTGGTGTTCCTCAAGATCGGCATGAACGTGCGCTGGGAGACCACCCTGAGCGTGGCCGACATGGTGAACGAGGGAGTGCGCCGGGCCTACACTCACCCGGACAACGTGCTGCGCGCCTCCATCCTGGCGGATCCGGCTGGGGCGCGAAAGAACACTCGAGACAACACCCCGGCGGTGATCCACATGGAGGTGGTGCCGGGTGATACGGTCGAAGTCATCCTGGCGGCGAAAGGGGGTGGCTCGGAGAACAAGGCCAGGTTCACCATGTTGAATCCTTCCGACTCCATCGTGGACTGGGTGCTGAAGACCGTGCCCACCCTGGGGGCCGGTTGGTGTCCTCCAGGCATCTTGGGGTTAGGGATCGGCGGCACGCCCGAAAAAGCCATGGTGATGGCCAAGGAGGCGATTCTGGAGCCCATCGATATCCATGAATTGCGCGCCCGGGGGCCCCAGAACCGGGTCGAGGAACTGCGGCTCGAGCTCTATGAGAAGGTGAACGCCTTGGGCATCGGCGCCCAGGGGCTTGGCGGGCTCACCACCGTGCTGGACGTGAAAGTCCGCCATTATCCAACCCATGCCGCTTCCCTCCCCGTGGGGCTGATCCCCAATTGCGCTGCCACGCGCCATGCCCACTTCGTCCTGGACGGCTCGGGACCGGTGGCGCTCACCCCGCCCAGCCTGGATCTCTGGCCCAAGATCGAGCTGACGGGCGCCCAGGGGGCCCGCCGAGTGAACCTGGACGCCCTCACCCGGGAGGATATCCTCACGTGGCGCGCCGGCGAGCGCATCCTGCTCTCCGGCAAGCTTCTCACGGGGCGGGACGCGGCCCACAAGCGCCTGACCGACATGCTGAGCCGGGGAGAGACGCTGCCGGTGGATTTCACCAACCGCTTCATCTACTACGTGGGGCCCGTGGACCCGGTGCGGGACGAGGTGGTGGGCCCTGCCGGCCCCACCACCGCCACCCGGATGGACAAGTTCACTGACGCCATGCTGGGGAAAACGGGTCTGATCGGCATGGTGGGAAAAGCGGAACGGGGGCCCGAGGCCATCGCGGCCATCAAGCGGCACAAAGCGGTCTACTGTATCGCCGTGGGCGGGGCCGCGTATCTCGTGTCCAAGGCGATCCGCTCGTCCCGGGTGATCGCTTTCCCCGACCTGGGGATGGAAGCGATCTACGAATTCGAGGTGAAGGACATGCCGGTCACCGTGGCAGTGGATGCGGAAGGCCGCTCGGTGCATGCCACCGGCCCCGCCGAGTGGCGAGCGAAGATCGGCAAGATCCCGGTGACCACAGCGGCTTGAGACCTTCCCCGGGCAAAAATAAAGCCCGCTTCGCGCGGGCTTGTTCGCCGGCGGCGGGCCCAAGGTTTATTATTGGACGGTCAACCGCTTGGCGATACTGTCCGCCTTCTTCGGCAACGTGAGGCGCAGGACCCCATCTTCGTGCTTGGCCTCGGCATGCTCGGCATCGATTTCGGTCGGTAGCACGAGGGACCGGCTGAATTTGCCATAGGTGCGCTCGCCCAGGAGCTGCTTGGCTTCCTCACCGGCCTGTTTCTCCTGCACCGCCTCCGCTTCGATGACGAGCTGGTTGTCGAACACCCGGACGTTGATGTGGTCCTTGCGCACCCCCGGGAGCTCCGCCATCACCACGTAGGCGTTGTCGGTCTCCCAGATGTCCATCGGGATGACCCCTCGGACCGTGCGCTGAGCGTCCCAGTCGAGCAAGGTGGGACGGAAGAAGCTGCGGAACAGGTTATCGACAGCAGTTTCGAAGGGATCGAAACGCGTGAGATTTGCCATACCTTACCTCCTTCTCCACACTGTCTTTGACCGACATGCCCGAAAGGCACATTCTGTTTTGACTGTCTTCTACATGGGGGCGGGACCGGGTTTCGTCAAGCCCTCCGCCCGCGGGCCGATGGTGGACTAACTAATTGATCTGACGGGATATTGTATGAGCGGATTTCGCGAAGAAAAGGACACGATGGGCGTGGTGCAGGTGCCGGAGCGGGCCCTCTGGGGTGCCCAGACCCAGCGCTCCCTGGAAAACTTTCGCATCGGTGCGGAGCGCATGCCTCTGGAGCTGATCCGGGCGCTGGCCCAGGTGAAGCGAGCCGCAGCCAGCGTCAACCGGGACCTGGGTCTTCTAGACGCTCGCAAGGCCCAGGCCATCATCCAGGCGGCGGACGAGGTCATCGAAGGCCGGCACGACGACCAGTTTCCCCTCGTGGTCTGGCAAACGGGTTCGGGTACCCAGACCAACATGAACATGAACGAGGTGCTGGCCAACCGGGCCTCTGAGCTTCTGGGCGGTCCCCGAGGCCAAGGGCGCCTGGTTCACCCCAACGACGAAGTGAATCGGGGCCAGTCGTCCAACGATGTCTTTCCCACCGCTATGCACGTGGCGGCGCTGGAGGCGATCGAAAAGCGGCTCAAGCCCGCCGTCAGCGGGCTGCGGGAGACCCTGGCGGAGAAGTCCCGGCGCTACATGGACATCGTGAAAATCGGCCGCACCCACTTGCAGGATGCCACTCCCATCACCCTGGGCCAGGAAATTTCCGGCTGGGTGGCCCAGCTCGACCACGGGCTCGCCCATTTGGACGCGACGCGCTGGCATCTGTCGGAACTCGCCATTGGGGGCACGGCGGTGGGCACCGGGCTGAATACCCACCCCGAGTTCGGTCGGCGTTGTGCCGAGGAGCTCTCCCGCCTGACCGGCCTTCCCTTCGTTTCTGCTCCCAACAAGTTCGAGGCCCTGGCCGCCCACGACGCTTTGGTGGCGGCTCACGGGGCACTCAAGACCCTGGCCGCCGCCCTCATGAAGATCGCCAACGACGTCCGCTGGCTCGCCTCTGGTCCCCGTTGCGGCATCGGCGAAATCCGCATCCCCGAGAACGAGCCGGGCAGCTCCATTATGCCTGGCAAGGTGAATCCCACCCAGTCGGAGGCCATGACCATGGTATGCTGCCAGGTGCTGGGCAACGACGTGGCCGTCAATCTGGGTGGTGCGTCGGGGAACTTCGAGCTCAACGTCTTCAAGCCGCTCATCATCCACAACTTTCTTCAGAGCGTACGGCTGCTGGCGGACAGCGCTCGGAGCTTTAATGACCACTGCGCCGTGGGCATCGAGCCTAACGTGCAACGCATCGAGAAGCTCCTCCACGAATCCCTCATGCTGGTGACGGCCCTTGCCCCCCATATCGGCTACGACAAAGCGGCGGAGATCGCCAAGCTCGCCCATCAGGAAGGCATCACCCTCAAGCAGGCGGCCCTGGAGCTGGACTATCTCACCGGGGAGCAGTTCGACGAATGGGTGCGGCCCGAGGCCATGGTGGGACGGCTCGAGCACACGCAATGAGCCGCAGGCGTGAGAAGGTGAGCCGGACATGGAAGCAGCGGAGGTTCAGAAAATCGCGGTGGTGACGGGAGCCAATCGAGGGTTGGGCTTGGAGATCTCCCGCCAGCTCGCCCTGCGGGGCGTGCGGGTGGTCATGACCGCTCGGGATCCGGAGAAGGGGAAGCAGGCCTGGGAGGGGCTGCGCCGTCAGGGACTTTGCGTAGAGTACCTGCCCCTGGATGTGACCGTTCAGGCAAGTGTGGAAGCCTTGGCCCGCTCCCTGGCACAGACCTTCGGCGGCCTGGATATCTTGGTGAACAACGCGGGCATTCTGCCGGAGGGGCAGGGGGCGCGGGCGCTCAGCTTGGGTCTGGAGGTTTTCCGGCAGGCCTTTGAGACCAATGCCTTGGGAGCCCTCAGACTTTGCCAAGCCCTCGTGCCTCTCATGAAGAAGCGGGGCGGGGGCCGCATCGTCAACGTCTCGAGTGGCCTCGCTCAGCTCACCACCATGGGCACGGGCACACCCGCCTACCGGGTCTCGAAGACTGCCCTTAACGCCCTCACCCGCATCCTGGCGGCAGAGCTGGAAGCAGAGGGAATCAAGGTGAACGCCGCCTGTCCCGGCTGGGTGCGCACCGACATGGGAGGTCCCGATGCACCTCGTTCGGTGGCAGAAGGGGCCGATACGCCGGTGTGGCTGGCCCTCCTACCGGAGGATGGGCCCACCGGCGGCTTCTTCCGCGATCGCCAGCCCATCCCGTGGTAGGCGGGCTCAGCTCGTACGGCCGATTTCCTCGATGCGCTGCTGCAGGGCCAGGCGGTCCAGCTTTTCCAAGGGGAGGCTCACGAAAAGGCTGATGCGGCGGCTCAATAGGCGGAAGGCATCCCGCACGGCCTGGCGTGCCTCGTCCGGGTCGTCCATGTAGCGGGCAGGGTCCTCCACGCTCCAGTGGGCCGTCAGGGGCTGCCCCGGCCACACCGGACAAACCTCCCCGGCGGCGTTGTCGCACACGGTGAAGACGAAGTGCAATGGTGGCGCGTTGGGTCGGGCGAACTCGTCCCACGACTTGCTGCGCAGCCCTTCGGTGGGCAGCCGCTGGGCGGCGAGAAACTCCAGCACGAAAGGATTGATCCGCCCGGTCGGATGGCTGCCGGCGCTGTAGGCGTTGAACCGTTTGCCGCCGTAATGCCGAAGGAGCGCCTCTGCCAGGATACTGCGGGCGGAGTTGCCCGTGCACAGGAACAACACGTTGTAGTTTCCCCCGCCCGGAGCGCGTTCCCTGCTCATTCGCGACTCTTGGGGAAATTGACCTTGACCGGCGCTGCGGCAGGGCTGCAACAGGCTGCCGCGCCAGCACGTTCTTCGCTTTCGCTGAAAGTGGGAATGGTGCCCAGGCTCCGGTACGCTTCCCAGGCAATGCCCTGGGGATCGGTTACCCAGTGCTTGTCGGAGCGGGCGTAACAGCAGGCCACCCCCGACTCGTCCCGCACCGGCAGCGCTGCCCGCTCAAGTTGGGATCGCACCTCCGCAAGCTCCTCGTCGCTGTCCACCTGAATGCCTAAGTGATCCACGCCCGGCGCTGCACCGCGTTGGGACACGGCGAAATTGATGCGCGGATCCTCCAGCATCCATTTCGCATAATCGGGCTTGACCAGGGTGGGCTGCGCACCGAACAGGGCAGAGTAGAAGCGGATGCTCTCCTGCAGGTTCGAGACCGAGACGTGGACATGGAAGCGTTTCATGGATTCGTGACCTCCTTGCGCGAACGTTTCGATGCCGGGCGGCGGCCCGTGGCGGGGGTGCAGAGCCCGAGGTTGCCACCACAACAATTCTCCAACAGGAACGCCATGAGCTCGGACATGGTGGCGTAGTTGGCGCTGTAATAGATGAATCGGCCTTCCTGCCGTCCATGAATGAGGCCTGCGTGGGCGAGCTCCTTCAAGTGGAAGGAAAGGGTCGGCCCGGCCACGCCAAGGGCTTCGGCGATCTTATTGACCGGCAGTCCTCCGAAACCCGCCTGTACCAGCAGTCGGAACACGGTAAGCCGGGTTTCCTGGGCGAGGGCCGAGAGGCACCGGATCGCGGTTTTCATTTCCATAATTTGAATAATATAGAAATAACTAGCGAAGTCAAGCCCCGAATCTTTCTGCTCCCGGCGCAGGACCCGACCTGCATCAATCGCTTTTTCCTGAGGAAAGGTTTCCGCTCAAAAGGGCTCGAATATCCAGGAGGCTGACCACGCTGTGCTCCCCTTTGCCGAGCACATGCGTGTATGTCATGGCCGTGGACGCATCCTTGTGGCCAGGCCGTTCTTGCACCGTGCGGATATCGTAGCCAGCTTCGCACAGGTGCGTTGCGAACGGGCGCCGCAGCATATGGCAGTCCACCCGCGTGGCGATTCCCGCGGCGCGGGCGCACGGCTCCACCGCTCGCGGCACCGTGCCGAAAAAGCTATGGTGGCGGCGGATGACGTCGGTGTTCGGATCGGTCGGCAGGCGCCGTGACGGAAAGACGAACTGCTAGCCCCGTTCGCACCCTGCGTGCGGATACTTGTGCGCACGCGCATCCGGCCGCCGGGTCTCGCCGTCACCCGTGGCGAGATCGTGCTGGTGCAAGGCGCGCACGTGGCCGAGCTGCGACTGCACGAGCTGCTCGGGAAGCCTCGTCACTCGATTTATGCCGCCTCTGTCTCCACGCACCGTGATCAGACGGTAGGCGAAGTCAAGATCCTTGACGCGCAGCATGAGCCCTTCGATCGATCGGAGCTCCGCACCTTAAAGTGGACTCGCCATCAGCCACAGGGCACCCTGAAGTTGCACGAGACGTCGCCCGACTTCGGCGCGGTGGGCCCCACCGGATGATGAACCGACCCCTTGGCGTGCACCAGAATCGCAAACCACGGCAAGTTCTGCCCCGGCATGCTTGTAGAGAAAGAAACAGAACCGCGGCGAGCACCTCGTTCTGCGTCGCGCGGCCACGTCGGGCGCGGCGGCGAGACGGACAGGAACGCGTCCACTTTCCACGGCCCCATCTGGGCAAGATGGCGCTTGCCGTGGCAGCATGAACACGCGGATCCAATGCCGGTAGCACTCTTCGGTGCGCCGGTTGTAGCCGCGGCGGCGCATCGCCTCGCACAGGCGCAGGTCCTTGACTGGCACAACCATCGCGGTTTGCGATAGCTGCGGGCAATCAAAGTCTTGTCCCATTTTCCGCATCCTAACCCGGAGCTGGTTGTACCTACAGGCGGGGTAACGCCTTGATTGCAAGGGCGTTGACGCTTGGCGGCGGGCGGGAGGTGACTATGTTGTCGGTTCTTTTGAATTTCGAGTGGGTTAAGCGGCATGGGTTAATGTGGGGTGGAGTCGAGCTTGCCGGCGAGGAGGAGGATCAGCAAGTATGCTATATTTTATATTAGTTTTCTTGCGGCCGAGGACGTCGCGCAACTGTTTGCGGTAGAGCCAGGCTCGGGCGGTGCGTTTGGTGCTGACGTGTGCCACCGGGGTATTAAGGTTGGCCTGGACGTTCGGGTGGAGTTTCGCCCTGTCCTTGAGGAATGCCTAGCGCGGCCCTCTCAGGCTCAGGTCGATCTTCTGCTCGATGCGCCGCGTTCCATTAACCGCCGTATTGACACGGGCCACGACGTGGAAGTTGTCGAAGGCAATACGAGCATTAGGCGGATGCTCGCTCACTCCCTTGATGAAGGCTGGCGACATGCCGATGGAAACCGATTTACGGCTTGCAGGGCGCCGCCATGGACGAGCGGGTCTTTGGCAAAGGTCTCTAAGGGAGTCAGCACCACACCTCTCGGCGATAAAGAGCACCTTGCGTTCATCCGAATCGGCAAACACGCTGATGTGGTCGTGCCCCTTGACACGCGAGGTTTCATCCACGGCGAGGCGGGATACCTCGGAGAAGTCGGCATCGGCCAGCACCACGTCGACATAGCGCTCGCAGATGGCGGTTGCCCGATGCCAGGACAGCTTGACCGGCTGCGCCACAGCAGCGAACAGCATCTCGCGGCACAAGGTAATGGTCAGCGGCTCGGACAGCAGCGTAAAGACGGCCAGCTTCCCTGCCCCACCGGATCCGACTAGACGGATACCGCTATCGGGCAAGCGCATCTGCGGCATGCGGACTTCAAGGTGGCACTCGTGCTGGAAGAAGTCCAGATGCCGCAGCCGCCAGGAAGCCGTGTCGTGGGCTGGATGGATCTCCTCGATCCCTGGCACGGCAAACCGGCTGCCAGCGATGAAATCGATACCGATGGTCAGCGTCTTCTTCGTGGTGTCAAAATCAATTTCCCGAACGAATCAGGGTTCGGCAATGCCCAGGGCGGCTTCAAACAGCTTGGCGCTCCTGCTTCCTCTACCTCACATCGATCAAGCAAGCGCGCCTGCTACCCAAACTACCGCCAGGGCTTCCATGGCTCAGTGCGCCAGAGCACTACCTCTCGCCATGGGCTGCCTATCCCGCGAGTCCGCACGTCAAGGGCTCGCTCCGCCCGGCTGCAGCCGCTTTTGACCAACGGTCTCGGCAACCCCATTACCTACTCGATTTTCAAACGAGGCGCGTTATCCAACAGTCTTGCTAACTATCGATTGTTCGGCGGCTGACCCAATGCCGAGTAATCACACTAGCGATCTACCCAGAGGAGGACACCATGAGCACAATGACACCCGAAATGGAATCGCTGAAGGCACGCCTCAAAGCCACATGGATGGCCGGCGATTACGGACACTTCGCCAAGTATCTGGAGCCAGGGGCACTGGAATTCCTCGCGCGTATCCCCATCGAGCCGGAAGTGCGGATGCTCGATGTGGGTTGCGGCGCTGGCCAAATCGCCATACCAGCCGCACGCGCGGGCGCCCGCGTGACCGGCGTCGACATTGCCACAAATTGGATCGAGCAGGCGCGCGCTCGCGCGCGGGCCGAGGGTCTGGATGTTCGATTTGACGAAGGCGACGCCGAAATGTTGCCCTATGAGGATGCTTCGTTCGACTTGGTGGTGAGCCTCATCGGTGCCATGTTCGCCCCCCGGCCTGAACGGGTTGCAGCCGAATTGGTGCGCGTGTGTCGGCCAGGTGGCCGCATTGTCATGGCCAACTGGACGCCCGAGGGCTTCGTCGGGCTGATGTTCAAGATCATCGGCAAGCACGTGCCACCGCCGCCCCTTATGCCGCCGCCCGTGAAATGGGGCGACGAAGCGACCGTCCGTGAGCGGCTAAGCAATGGCGTTGCGCAACTGCAACTGAAAAAACGACTCTATCCCATCCATTACCCCTTCCCACCATCAGAAGTAGTGGAGTTTTATCGCACATACTATGGCCCCATAAATCGCGCGTTCGCTACGCTCGACGCCACGAGGCAAGCTGCTTTGCGCAGCGATTTAGAGCAGCTGTGGTCAGAGCATAATCGTGCTACAGATGGGACGACATACTACGAGGCTGAATATCTTGAAGTGGTCGCAATTCGAGAGTAAATTCCGAGCGACTATCGAACGCTGGTGACGTCGCAGAGCGAGCAGTTGCAGCTAACTTCGCTCCCTCCGTGCTCCGCGCGGAGGCTGAAAAGCACCGTTAGACGCGCGCATTTCTGATATGGCAGATGGGAGTCATGCGGGCGCTTACTTAAGGCGGCGATTGCTGAAGCCCGCAGGGCGAGAGCGAAGGTATTGGAGGCTATCCGGCCGACCCGGGTTCTCTGAGCGACTGGTGTGGCGGGTTCGTGCCGTTCCTCGAGCCCGAGGTGTTTCATGAGGTAGGAATGCTTGGTTCTCGTCGGCATGTAGTGCAATTGAGTCTCGACGCGGTAAAGTCGCGCGCACGACAGACGCGCACCTAAGGAAGGTCTGAACGAGTAGCCGCGAATGATTGTGACCACGGTGAATAATTGATCGAGAGCAGCAGTCGGGCACGAATTCGTGCTCTTTGGCTGCCTGTTCGGGCTCTGCAGGAGCCTATTTGCCGATTCCGGACGCACTACGCCTCCTGCAGTTGCAACAAGCGGTGCCGCACCAGGAAGAGATTGGCCAGCGCGCAGGTCACGAACAGGCGCTTGGCGTTCTTGGCGATGCCGCGGTAGCGCACCTTGGTGAAGCCGAAGAGGCGCTTGATGACGCCGATTGCGTGCTCGAGCCTTGGGTGCCTTGGCTCGGATGTGCTCGGTTCTGCCCGCGTAAGCCGCATCGC
>NZ_DAIRTR010000055.1:0-18261 GCF_036803785.1 Pelomicrobium sp.
CTGCTGTCCTGGGGAAGGCATCGGCGGGAGCTCTTCGGCGGCGAGCCCATGACGACCAACAACCGGATGGAACTGACGGCCGTCATTCGGGCGCTGGAGGCGCTGAAAAAGCCCTCCCGGGTGAGGTTGCACACTGACTCGGCTTACGTGCAGCAGGGCATCACCCGGTGGATCCAGGACTGGGAGCGGCGGGGCTGGAGGACGGCCGACAGGAAGCCGGTGAAGAACGAAGACCTGTGGCGGCGCCTGGCGCAGCTTGCCGAGCGCCACGAAATCGAATGGATCTGGGTGCGGGGCCATGCCGGCGACCCGGGCAACGAGGCGGCCGACCGCCTGGCCAACCGGGGCGTGCAAGCGGTGCTGGCGTCCACCGAATGACCCACAATCGAGTTGGGAAACCCAGTGCGTCAGATCGTTTTGGATACGGAAACCACCGGTCTGGAAGTCGCCCTTGGCCACCGGGTGATCGAGCTGGCGGCGGTGGAGATCAGCAACCGCAGGATCACCGATCAGCACTTCCACTACTACCTCAACCCGCAGCGGGAGATCGACAGCGGAGCCCTGGCGGTTCACGGCATCACCGATGAGTTCCTGCGGGACAAGCCCCGCTTCGAGGACATCGCTGCGGAGTTCCTGGACTTCATCGCGGGCGCCGAGCTCATCATCCACAACGCCCCCTTCGACGTGGGCTTCCTCAACCATGAGCTGGCCTTGATCGGGCGCCCGCCGCTCGAGCAGCACTGCGCCAAAATCACCGACACCCTGCGCATGGCGAAGGACCTGCACCCGGGCAAGCGCAACAGCCTGGATGCCTTGTGCGAGCGCTACCAAGTGGACAATTCCCAGCGCAGCTTCCATGGGGCGCTGCTCGACGCTCGCCTGCTGGCAGAAGTCTACCTGGCCATGACCCGCGGTCAGGACAGCCTCATGATCGATCTACCCGAGGAGAGGGTGGTCGTGGCCCAGGAAGGAGGCGCAGGCTCGAGTGGCGAGCGGGTGGTGCTTCGCGCGAGCGCCGAAGAGCTCGCGGCCCACGAAGCACAGCTTGCCGCCATCGAGCGGGCGAGCGGCGGTCGCTGCCTGTGGCTGCACCTGGAAGAGGCGGCGGGCTGAGGAACCTGGCTGCCCGCGCGCCGAGCTCCCGCGGGGTCAGAGCATCACGGGCTGCCGGGGGTCGACTTCCGGAAGGTACTCGCCGGAGCCGTCGCCGCACCGGGCTTGGGGGTGGCGTGGGTGGGGCGCCCGAAGGGGATGACCGTGACGGCCGGGAGGGTTGCCCTCGTGAGGCTGCTCGCAGGATCGGCCTGTGCCATGGCTCAGGGTGCGGCCCGCGATGGGTGACGGAGCGGCACGTTCTCCCAGGCTGATCCCGCGCTCCCATCAACCCCCGCGAGTATCCCGTCATCGAAGGGCGCTGGAAGTAACCGCCAGGGGGAGCAGATGTCCGGCGTAGAGAAGTTCTTTCCAGGAGACTTGCGCCAGGCGATCGTACGGCAGGCGGAGCACGCCCTTCGCACAGGCGCGCTCCAGCCGATCGTCACGGAGAAACGCTTCATAGAAGACGGAGGGGTGCGTTTTCTCGTGCGCGTGGTTCCCACGCTTCAGCGCAAGGACGCGGAGCGAGCGCAGCGCGCTGCCGGGACGAAGCCGGCGGATCCGTTCCTTTGCCCCGAGCCGGATCTCCTGGTGGGAGAGGTGAGCCCCACCCACCGGGCGGTGCTCAACAAGTACAACGTGATCGAGCACCATTTGCTGCTCGTCACCCGGGAATTCCAACCCCAGGAGCGACTGCTCGACCAGGCGGACTTCGATGCCCTCGCCCGCTGCCTGGGGGCGCTGGACGGCCTCGGGTTCTACAACGGGGGCGAGGCGGCGGGAGCGAGCCAAGCCCACAAGCATCTCCAGCTGGTCCCTCTGCCTCTGGCCGAGGAAGGGCCTCCGGTTCCTGTGGCACCCCTGATGGCCGAGGCACGGGGCAATGGGCCTGTGCTCACCGTGCCCGGCTTTCCTTTTCGGCACGCGCTGGCTCGGCTGGAGCCGGCCCTGAGGGACGAAGTGGGGGCAGCCGCTCGGCTCCTCGATGTTTATCACCGCCTGCTTGCGGCGGTGGGCGTCCGCGCGATCCCGTCGGCGGGCGGCCCGTGCCAGTCCGGAGCGTACAACCTCCTCCTTACGCGGGAGTGGATGCTCGTCGTCCCCCGCTCGCGGGAGGGCTGCGAGGGGATTTCGGTCAACGCGCTGGGCTTTGCCGGCGCCCTGTTTCTGCGCAGCCCCGAAGCTCTGGATGCCTTGGCGCGGTTGCGGCCCATGGGGCTTCTGGTCCAAGTCGGCCTGCCTCCGACCTGAGCGGGCAAGGGGGCGCGCCGTTTTGCCATTTCCGAACCCATCCGCGGGCGCTGATGAGCAGGCGTGCGGCCCGATTCCCCCGGACCCATGCCCCGCTCGCCGCTCGGGACAGGGTTCAGATGGAGACACACTCCCGGCTTGGCCGCGGCTTGCCTCCCGGAGGAATCAGGCGCGGGTGGCTGAGTCGAGTCGGGACATTGTCGCCGCCGCGGCCGGCTCCCCGCGCGGCGAAAGGCCACGCACCTGGTTCCGATGCGTTTGAGCAAAGAAGCCCTTCACGCTAGATTTCTGCTTTTGGCGCCGCTTCGGCGCTCTGTTTTCGATGTTGCCGATGACCGAGTCCCGGTTGACCGACGCCCGCTGGCTTGCGCTGCTGTGCTTGAGCCGCATGAGTTTTTCCCTGATCTTCACCGTCTACTCGGGGATCCTGCCCCTGGTGCGGGAAGCCTGGGGCATGTCGTCGACCCAAGCGGGCCTAATCCAGAGCGCTTGGCACCTGGGGTTCCTGGTGTCGCTGTTTGCCGCCGGGATGATCAGCGACCGCAAGGGAGCCCGCTGGACGTTTCTCCACATGAGCTATGGGGCGGTGGCGAGCGCGGCGCTCTTCGCCTTGCTGGCGGACGGCTTTCTCTCGGCGCTGATTCTTTACGGGCTAGCCGGCCTGTGCTCGGGGGGCTCGTACACGCCCGGGCTTACCCTCATCAGCGAGCGCTTCGAGCCCCACCGCCGGGGCCGGGCGATGGGGTTCTACCTCGCCGCCGCTTCTCTTGGCTACGCCTTGTCCCTGTTTTTGGGCAGTTTCATCGCACCCACCGCCGGGTGGCGCGCTGCGCTAGCAGCGAGCGCAGCGGGCACCCTCCTCGGGCTCACCCTCGGCGCTTGGGTGCTGCGGGACACCCCCAACCGGGTGAGCCGCCACGACCGGGCTCCGGCCCAAAGCAACGCCCTCCTGGAGGTGTGGCGCAACCGTCCAGCGCGGCTCATCATCCTCGCCTACTCGTTCCATGCCTGGGAGCTGCTGGGGCTCTGGGCCTGGCTGCCCACTTTCCTGGTGAGCGCCATGGCAGTCGACGGGAGCGTGCGACCCGGCAACGTGGGCGTCGGCGTGCTGATCGCCGGGCTGTGCCACCTGCTGAGCGTGGCGGGTTCGGTCTTCGGCGGCACCTTGTCCGATCGCTACGGGCGCACCGCGGTGATCCTGCTGTTTGCTGGGATGAGCGCCGCCTGCTCCCTGATCTACGGCTGGCTCATCACCGCACCCCTGTGGCTGCTGACGGCGGTGGCGATCGTCTACAACCTGGCCGCCATCGCCGACTCCTCCGTGTTCTCCACCGGGCTCACCGAGCTGGTTCCCCACCGCTACATCGGCGCAGCCTATTCCCTGCGCTCCGTCATCGGCTTCGGCATGGGGGCGGCGAGCCCCTGGGTCTTCGGGCTGACCCTGGACCTGGCGGGGGAGCAACCAGGCGAGCCCCGCGTGCTGGCCTGGGGACTCGCCTTTTCCACCCTGGGGGTGGCAGGGCTTGCGGCCACCTATTTCACCTGGCGGCTGCGGTGCGCGGTCGAGAGCCAACCTCTGGCCGGCGGGCTGCGCTAGCGCGCCGTCCACCATCGCCCCGGCAGGCATCGGCGGGATCGTGGGGGCCTCTGGGGCCAGCGCAGCGCGCCTCGTCTCTATCTCAGCGCCGGTGTGAGGGGCGGCGCTTGCGTCGCGCGCGGCGCGCGTCGTGAAAGTTTCGGCACGGGCCAGCGGTGATCGGATCGCAGCAGGGCGAGGACGGCTTCGGCCCCGTCCGGTTTCGCGAAGTAATAGCCCTGGGCCTGGTCGCAGCGGTGGGCGACGAGAAAGCGCACCTGAGCCTCTGTCTCGACGCCTTCCGCCGTGACCGTCAGCCCCAGGCCGTGGGCGAGGGAAATGATCGCCCGGGGCACGGTCGTGTCCCCGCCTTCGCTCCCAATGTCCTGGAGGAAGGAGCGGTCGATCTTGAGCTCGTCGATGGGGAAGCGGTGGAGGTAGCTCAGGCTGGAGTAGCCCGTGCCGAAATCGTCGATGGCAAGCTTCAAACCAAGGTTCTTGAGCGCTCCGAGAACCGCGATGAAATCCTCCGCGCCGCGCATGATCAGGCTTTCCGTGATCTCGAGCTTCAGACGCCGTGGATCGAATCCAGTCTCGTCCAGGATGCGTTGAACCGCCGGGACGAAGTCTTTGTGCTGGAACTGCCGAGCTGAGACGTTGACCGCCAGGTGGACTGGGGGCAGGCCTTGCCGGTCCCAGGCGGCCGCCTGGGCACAGGCCTCCCGCAGCACCCATTCTCCAAGGGGCACGATCAAGCCGTTTTGCTCCGCTGCCGGAATGAAGCGCCCCGGCGAGAGCAGCCCGAGCGTCGGGTGATTCCAGCGGACCAGGGCCTCGAGGCCGGACATCCGGCCGCGACTCAAGTCTATGATGGGCTGGAAGTGCAGGATCAGCTCATTGCGGGCGAGGGCCAGGGGCAGGGCGTCTTCCAGAGCCGCCCGTTCCAGGGCGGCTGCGCTCATTTCCGGGGTATAGAACGCAGACCCGTTGCCGCCCGCCTCCTTCGCCTGGTACATGGCCAGGTCCGCCCGGCCGAGGAGGGTGTCGGCGTCCTGGCCGTGGATCGGGTAGCAGGCGAAGCCGATGCTGCACGTCAGGCGCACCTCTTTGCTCGCGATGGAGAAAGGCGAAGCGAAGGCGTGGAGGATTTTCCGGAGCACCACCTCTGCGTCCTGGAGGGTTTTCAACGCTGGCGCAAGAACCACGAACTCATCGCCCCCGAGCCGCGCCACCGTGTCGCCCGAGCGCAGGATGCGGCGCAGCCGGGCTGCCACTTCCTGGAGAATCTTGTCGCCGAAGGCGTGGCCGTGGTTGTCGTTGGCCACCTTGAAGCGGTCCAGGTCCAGGAGCGCCACCCCCAGCATGTTTCTCGAACGGGCGGCGTTGCTCATCGCTTGGCCGAGCCGGTCGCGCAGCAGCACCCGGTTGGGCAGCCCAGTCAGCGGATCATGGGTGGCGAGGTACTGGATGTGTTTTTGTTGCTCCTTGTGCTCGGTGATGTCGGCCACCACGCCGATGCACGTCTGGGCTTCTGGGCGGAAGGCACTGACCAGACTCAGGCGCAGCCAGCCGATGTAGGGCGTGCCGTCCTTGCGCAGAGCGAAGACTTCCCCTTGCCACCGGCCGGCCGGGGTGAGGTCCTGGGCTGCCCGCGGATAGCCTTGTCCCTCGTCCACCGCGTGGATGATCTGGTACAGGGGCTGGCCCTTGCATTGCCTCGTAGCGTAGCCGGTGATACGGCTGAAAGCATCGTTTGCCCGCAGGATCCGGAAGTCTCGGTCCAAAAGGAAGATGCCCTCCGAGCTGCTGTCGAACACCTTGGCCGCCAGGCGAAGCTGGGCGAGGTGGTTCTCCACTTTTTCATAGGCAGCCCGCAGCCGGCGGGCCATCAGGGCGAGGGCCAGACCCAGCCGCCCCACCTCGTCGTGACCCATGGCGGGCACCTGGAAATCATCGAGGTTTTCCAGGGTGGCGCGCTCGGCCGCTTCGCTCAAGACGAGAAGCGGCGCGGTGAGGCGGCGGGATATGCGGATGGAACCCCAAAGGGCCCACAACAGGATCAAAGGCCACGCCACCAGGTAGGCTGTGCGCAGGGAGTCGAGGGGCAGATCCGCCGCCGCTGCCGGCGCGGAGACGACCACCTTGAGCTGGAGAGGAGCGTAATGGGGCGGGAGCTTGAGTGCCGCGACGGCCTCGATAGACGTCTCGCCGGAGGGTATGGCGCCAGCTTGGACGAGCAGTTGCTCGCCGCCGGCCAAGAGGCGGAGAGAGACGGGGAAGGGTTCCTGAGCGTCGTGGACCGCGAGGGCGCCGCCGAGGGCGACTTGGGCCATGAGGAAGCCTTCTGCCGTTCCCGTCGCCGGGTAGATCACCGGATGGAGGATGAGCAGCCTTCGTTCGCCGGTGCCCTGGGGCTCCAGCGCCACGTGGGGCTTGCCCGTGGCGAGGACGGGGGCAGTCCATGGGAGGTCTTGATAGGAGGAGGCCAGGCCCTCTGGCGGGAAAACCAAGGGCTCCCCCTGAAAGTCCAGCAGGTGTATATGCACCGCGGTGCCGGAAGGGGCGCGGTAATCCGAAAGAAAAGGCACCAGGTACTGCTCCCGGCCGACCGAATCGCCCAGTGCATTGGTGACCAGGGAAGTGGAGGCGAGGCGGGCGAGATCCCGGTCGATGGCATCCAGGAGGGAAGCGATCTGGGTGGCACGCATGTGGGCATAGCTTTGCAACTGTAGCTCGAAACGCTGCGCCATGAGGTTCGCGATGACCAGGTGGGAGATGAGGCCGATCAGGACCATGACGCCCAGTGCCAGCGTCGCGGCCGCTGCCATGATGCGGTTGGCGATGCTGGCAGCGAGCCAATTCCTCAGCCACTGCCCTGGCGACCAGGAGCGCAATGTCCGGACGCTCATTTTGTGTCCCGCTCCAAGGGCACAAGGGTTCCATCTTCCCGGTACCGGGCGATGAACAGATCCTCGGGCGCCAGCGCTTCGTGACGCACTGGGGAGAAGGGCCGGGCATAGCGCTTGATGAGGCCGTCGTAGTCGCGCACCGCTTCTAGCGCCGCCCGCACCTTCGGGCGATCGGTCGTTCCGGCGAGATGGAGGGCCCGGGCCAGGATATGGGTCAGGTCGTAGGCATGGGCGAGTCCCACGGGAGAGAGCACGCGCTCGGGATTGCGCACGCCATACCGGGTTTCCAGGGCTGTGAGGACGCGCTTTGCCCGGGGGCTAGGGTTACCGACGAAAGAAAAGGTCTGAACGACGGAAAAATCCACCCGGTGCAATGCCTCTCCGGCCAGCGTGGCGAGATCGCCTCCGGTCACGCCCCAATGGGCCAGAATGGGACGCTGCTCCCTTGGGGGAAGCGGGGCGAGCTCCCGGATCAACTGGGCGCCTTCGCCTTCGTTGGCGACCAGCACGACCGCTTCGGCGCCCGCCTGCACGAGACGCTGGTATTTGGGCAGCAGGGGCTTTTCGCCCCAGTTGTACCAATGGATGCCCACGTTGAAGAGGCGGGCGCCTCCAGCGAGATGGGCTTCGAGGGCGCGCTGGTTGCTTCTGCCCCAACTCGTGTTGGGAAGAAGAAAACCGACGCGCTGCAAACCCCGCTTCTCGGCATGTCCGAGGAGGCTCGCCATCGCCCATTGGTCCCGGAGGGAGAGGCGGAACGCGTAGTTGGGGTCGTAGCCGTTGTCGATGATGTCGTCGGCGGCCGCCCAAGGATTCAACAAAATAAGCCTGTGCGCGTGGATCAAGGGCAGCACTTCCAGTACCGTCGGGCTGAACTTGCCGCAGAACACGGCGACCAGATCCGGCACCTGCAGGAGTTGCAAAAGATTGGCCCGGGCGCGGGCCGGGATGGAGCGGTTGTCCCGTATCAATAGCTTCAGGGGCCTGCCTCCCAGGACGCCTCCCGCCGCGTTGATCTCGTCGAGGGCGATCTCAATACCCTGCTGAATGGCCTGGGCGGAGGTGCTGGTCCGATGGCCGAATTCCGCGTCCAGCCCGATGAACACGGGGGGCTGCTCGGAGGCCAGGGATAGGCGGGCGAAAAGGACGACGAGCAATAGGCCGCTCAAGGCCATCCACCATCGGAGGTCACCCATACCGACTCCCATGAAGTCATGGCGAAGCACAACGGCTTGCGATCGAAGTCCCTGCCTGGAGTTGGCGGTGGCGCTTTCGTAGGGGTCGGGTCCTGCCGACCGCTGCGGTTGAACCTCTAAGCAGGTGAACGAACACGCTTCGAGGAAACCGCTTACGCGGAAAGGGCACAAACCATGCCACGTGCCCGTTGCCCGTGCGCAAAAAGCCCGATGCCGGCGTCGGGGGACCTAACCGATGGGATGAAAGAGATTTCCGTTCAGGCTTGCGGCGGCAGGCGAGCACGAGGCGGTGCAGGGGTGCGCCGACTGACGATAACCGAGACAGGGGGTGTCGGGATTTAGACGGTTGGGGAAGCGCCGCCTCTTGGGTTCACCCGTGACCCTCGCGGGTCGCCCCTCGCGCTTTCTCCCCATCTGGGCCTTGCGGCCCGATGCCCAGGAGAAGGGCTTTTCCGGATGTGGGCGGCGGCCTCGCGCCGGGCGTGCGCCAGGATGGCCGTGGCCCGCCTTGATCGGTCCCCGCAAAGCGCCGATCGTACCCTAAAGATTTTCGAGCTTTCGCCGTTAGCCCTCGGGACGCGGTCGCCGGGGATCCCGGATTCCACGCGTGAGCAGGGCCTAGTTTCCGCCACTGGCGCGAAGCAGGGATGCCCTATGCCCTGCGCCTGTCAGAAAAATTCCTACCTTCTGCGCTGGCGCGATTCGTACGCGAAATTCGGCCGCCTTCCAATTGGCCCATTCTGGCTTCTTTCGCACAGTATCCCCGCAGGTTCGCCTTTGCGGCCTGGAAGCGATCACACGAAGGGAGGCAAGCCATGGACAAGGATCGATTGATGGAGGAAATTCGCGAGCTCAACCTGGCCTACCTGCTGCTCGCCCAGCAGATGGTGCGGCAGGACCGGGGGGCGGCCCTGTACCGCCTGGGCATCGGCGAGGAGATGGCCGATATCCTAGCCGCGCTCACCCCTGGTCAGATCAGCAAGATGGCGGGCTCGAACCTGCTGCTGTGCCGCTTCCGCTTCGACGATGGTCTGATCCTGGACATGCTTTCCAGCTACACTAGGGATCGCCTGCTGGGGGCTTCCCATGCCACCATCCTGCTTTCCGGTCAGCCGGTGCCGGCGGCAGCTGCCTGAGCCTGGGGTGAGAAGCGATGAGAGGCAAGAGCATCGTATCCGACGCGGCCGAGGTGCAACTGGCGGTGGAGCTGATCCGTCTCGGCGCGCGCATGCAGCTCCTGGAGGCCGAAACCCGCTTGAGCCGCGAGCGGCTGCTCAAGCTTTACAAGGAAGTGACCGGTACCTCCCCGCCGAAGGGCATGCTGCCCTATTCCACCGATTGGTTCATGGCCTGGCTGCCCAACGTCCACGCCTCGCTGTTTGCCGACATCCACCGCTATCTGGTGCACAACGCCCGCCTCGAAGGCATCCAGGCCATCATGACGGCCTATCGTCTGTATCTGGAGCACGTACAAGTGTATGGGCTCACGCGGGAGCTCTCCCTCACCCGGGCCTGGACTCTGGTGCGCTTCATGCACGCGGATTTGCTTACCACTACCCCGTGCAAGCGCTGCGGCGGCCATTTCGTGGTCCACACCCACGAGCTCTACGATCGCTATGTATGCGGGCTGTGTTCGGTTCCGTCCCGGGCCGGCAAGACCCGCCGTGCTGCCGAGGCCGCGGCGGCCTGACTCCTTTCAGCCGCCGGCGCCCGCTCCTTCTTCGTGGGCTGTCCCGGCGCGCAAGGCCAGGCGGGAAAAAAGACCGGTAACCGGTCGCTATTTCCGTGATCGGCATCGGCCCCCCCTTGCTACGCTGCGGTTCATTGACACCAAACCACCGCGCGCGCCCAAGCGGCCGCCGCCGGAATCACGTCCATGCTGGTGATCGTCGGCTACATCGTAGTGATGGTATCGGTCTTCGGAGGCTACGCCCTGGCGGGCGGCCATCTGGGCGCCATGTTTCAACCGGTCGAGCTGCTCATGATCGGTGGGGCGGCACTGGGCGCCTTTGTCGTAGGCAACTCGGGCAAGGTAATCAAAGCGACGCTCAAAGCGTTGCCCGAAGCGCTCAAAGGCGCGAAGTACGACAAGGCGGTGTACATGGAGCTCATGGGCTTGTTGTACGAGGTGCTCGCCAAAGTGCGCAAGGAAGGGTTGATGTCCATCGAAAACGACGTCGACAACCCCAGGCAGAGCGCGCTCTTCGCCAAGTACCCCAAGGTCCTCGCTGACCATCACGTGCTGGAGTTCCTCACCGATTACCTGCGGCTGATGGTGGGCGGCAACCTGAACTCGGTGGAGCTAGAGAGCCTCATGGACAGCGAGATCGAGACCCATCACCACGAGGGGGAGATTCCACCGCGCGCCGTCCAGAGGATCGCGGACGGCTTGCCGGCATTCGGCATCGTCGCCGCAGTGATGGGAGTGGTGCACACCATGGGGTCGGTGGGGCTGCCTCCCTCGGAACTCGGGGTGCTGATCGCCAAGGCACTGGTGGGCACTTTCCTCGGCGTCCTCCTCGCCTATGGTTTCGTCGGTCCCCTGGCGGGGGTATTGGAGCAGCGGGCCCAGGAGTCCAGCAAGCTCCTGCAGTGCGTCAAGGTGACGCTGCTCGCCAGCCTGAACGGGTATGCGCCAGCGCTGGCGGTGGAATTCGGGCGCAAAGTGCTCTTCTCGACGGAGCGGCCTTCGTTCCACGAGCTGGAGGAGCACGTGAGACAAGCCAAGGCGCGCTGAGAAAGACGGTCCCATGGCGGGAGAAACGGAGCGGCCCCTCGTCATCAAGCGTCCGAAGCGGGTGGCACACGGCCATCACGGCGGTCAGTGGAAGATCGCCTACGCCGATTTCGTTACCGCCATGATGGCGTTTTTCCTGCTGATGTGGCTGCTTGGCTCCACGACCAAAGGCGATCTCGAGGGAATCGCGGAGTACTTCCGAACGCCGCTCAAGGTGGCGCTCATGGGAGGATCCGGCAGCGGCGACAGCTCCAGCGTGATCAAGGGAGGAGGCCAGGACCTCACCCGTTCCGAGGGACAGATCAAGCGGGGGGATCTCCCCAGCGAGAAGCGCATCATCAACCTCGAGGCTGCCGAAGCCGAACTCGCGCGGGCCGAGCTCGAGCGGCTGAAGGCGCTCAAGGCAAAACTGGAGCGGGCCATCGAGGCGAGCCCCTTGCTCAAGCAATTCCGGAACCAGATCCGCCTCGATCTCACGGACGAAGGCCTGCGCATACAGATCGTGGACGAGCAGAACCGCCCCATGTTCGATCTGGGCAGCGCGCGGCTGCAGCCCTATACGCGGGAGATTCTTCATGAAATCGGCCGGGTCCTGAACGAAGTGGAAAACCGCATCAGCATCTCTGGGCATACCGACAACAAGCCTTACGCCCTGGGCGAGCGCGGCTACAGTAACTGGGAGCTTTCTGCCGACCGGGCCAACGCCTCGCGCCGCGAGCTCATCGCCGGGGGCATGCGCGAGGACAAGGTATTTCGGGTGGTGGGTGTGGCCGCTTCGATTCCCCTGGACAAGTCTGACCCCGCGAATCCGGCCAACCGGCGCATCAGCATCGTCGTCATGAACAAAAAGACCGAGACCTCGTTGCTCGAAGAGCGGGCCGAAGTCGCAGTGGGCAGGGGGGAGGCCGCAACCCGGCTGGTGCCGGAGGGGGGCGGCGCAATGGAGGCGCAGCCTAAAGAAACGCCCCTGGCGGCCGATAAACGGAACATGTCACGGGAAAGGCCGGCGGGGGAGACCGCATGGCCGAGGGAAAAGGGGGAAAGCCGATGAAGTGGATCAACGATGCACCGCTACGTATGAAATTGTTCGTGCCGCTCGCACTGATCACCGCCATGCTGGCCGCTTTGAGCGCCCTGGGCGTCACACGGCTTGCGCTGCTCAACGGCAAGGTGAAAGACCTCTCCGAGGTGTACATCGTCGCCCTGGACAAGCTCCTGCAGGCGGACCGGGATCTGCAGCAGGCTTTGGTGGCGGAGCGCAGCATGCTGTCGGTGGAAACCGATACTGAGTTTTTCGCCAAGTTCGAAAAGGATTACCGGGACAACATTGCCCAGGCGCGGGACCGGGTGCAGCAATACGCCAAGCTGATCGGCGACGAGCAGGCGAGGCAGGTGCAGCAGAAGTTCGAGTCGCTGCTGGAAGCCTGGAGCAAGACCTCCACGGCCACCTTGGAGATGCTGCGCAAGACCGATTACGCCAACCGTTTTGCCGCTATGACCACCTCGGTGTACAAGGGAACCGGGGAGTTCGAGGCCATGCGCAAGACGCTGGACGAGGAACAAGATCGGCTCGAGGCTGCGGTGCAAAGCCACCGCCAGGGGGCGCGGGAGGCTTATCATTCTGCGCGCAAGGCGCTCATCACGACTGCCGTCGCCGGCCTGTTGCTCTGCGCCCTGGTGACGATCTTCCTGCCCATGGGCATCGTGCGGCCGGTGCGCGCCATCAGCCAGGTGATGGCCGAGCTCGCCGACGGCCACGGGGACCTCACCAAGCGCATGCCCGCGGGGCGCAAGGACGAAATCGGGCGGCTGGCGCAGGACTTCAACCGCTTCATGGACAACCTGCACGAGATCGTGCAACAGGTGCACGCGAGCTCCGAGCAGGTGGCCAGCGCCGCGACCCAGCTCTCGGTCTCCTCGTCCCAGGTGGCGAGTGGCTCCCAGAACCAGAGCGAGGCCGCCTCCGCCACGGCCGCGGCGGTCGAGCAGATCACCGTGAGCATCTCGGCGGTGGCGCAAAGCGCCGAGGAAGTGCATCAGATGTCCCGCGATGGCCTGGAGCGCACCCGCAGGAGCAACGAAGGGCTGGCTCAGCTCCTGGGCGAGGTCAACCGCGTGGAGGAGGCGGTCAAGGCTATCGCCGCCGCCGTGGAACAGTTCGTGCGCAGCACCCAGGCCATCACCGGTATGACCAAGCAGGTAAAAGACATTGCCGAACAGACCAATCTGTTGGCGCTCAACGCGGCCATCGAAGCGGCCAGGGCAGGCGAGCAGGGAAGGGGCTTCGCCGTGGTGGCCGACGAGGTGAGGAAGCTCGCCGAGAAGTCCGGACAGGCGGCGAACGAGATCGACGGCGTGACCCAGACCTTGGGCGAGCAGTCGGAGCACGTGGAGAAGAGCATCGCCCAGGGCTTGGCCTCCCTCGCTTCCAGCCAGGAGCACGTGGAGCGGGTGGTGGCGCTGCTGGCCGAGGCCAACCAGGCGGTGGAGCGCGCGAGCCAGGGGGTGAACGACATCACCGCCTCGGTCAAGGAACAGACCGCGGCGAGCAACGACATCGCGCGCAACGTGGAGAGCATCGCCCAGATGGCGGAGCAGAACAGTGCGGCAGTGCGCGAGACGTCCGAGGCTGCCCAGCATCTGGAGAATCTGGCGGCGACGCTGAAATCCCTAGTTTCCCGCTTCCGCATCGCCGCGGCCTGAGGCACTGGGGAGGGAGCCGTGTCCGAACTGCTGCGAAGCGTGGATGCCCGCACCCGCCTGGCGGGCACCAATCAGCTGGAGATCCTGCTGTTCACGCTGGGGCTGGATGCCGCCACCGGCCGGCGGGAGAGCTTCGGCATCAACGTGTTCAAAGTTCGGGAGGTCATGCGAGCACCACAAATCACCCGCGCCCCCGACATGCCCGACGGGGTTGAAGGCATGGTGAGCCAGCGGGGACAGCTCGTTCCGGTGATCGATCTCGCCCATTTCGTCGGTATCGCCCACGAGACGCCCCCACGGATCCTAGTGGTGACGGAATACAACGGGCACGTGCAAGGGTTTCTGGTGGAGGCGGTGGATCGTATCCTGCGTCTGGACTGGAGCGCCATGAAAGTGCCGCCGGAAATGCTCATTTCCCGTCATGGCGGGCTAGTGACCGCGGTGACCGAGCTTCGTGACGGGCGACTGGTGATGATGCTGGACGTGGAGCGCATCCTGTCCGAGACCACCCGCTACGACGACGAGCACCTGTATCAGGGCATCGAGCCGACGGATTTGTCCGGCTGCACCGTGCTGTTTGCCGACGATTCGTCGATCGCGCGCAAGCAGATCGAGCGCACGCTGGCTACCATGGGCGTGCGGGGGCTCGGTGCGGTGAACGGCCGCAAGGCATGGGAAGAGCTGAACCGGCTCGCCGAAACCGCCCAGGCGACGGGACGGCCGCTTGGCGACATGCTACATGCGGTGATCACCGATATCGAGATGCCAGAGATGGACGGGTTCATTCTTACCCGCCGGATCAAGAACGATGCGCGGTTCGCCGGCATCCCGGTGATCATGCATTCGTCCCTATCGGGCAGTTCTAATCGGCAATTGGGCAGCTCGATGGGTGCCGACGACTACGTGTCCAAGTTCGAGCCGCGCTTGCTGGCGCAGACTCTGGCGCGGCGGCTCAAGCGGCGGCCGCTCCAGGCATCGGCTTGAGGAGGTAACCATGGATCCGGTGCAGCATCCGCAGGATTCTGCGCTTGCCGAGGGGGTCAAAGACCGTGGGCGAGCCGCCGGTTGCAACCAGATGGAGATACTGCTCTTTACCCTGGGTAGTGGCGAGACCTTCGGTATCAACGTGTTCAAAGTGAGGGAAGTGAGCAAGGCACCGAAGATCACCCCCACCCCCTATGCTCCGCGGGGAGTAGAGGGGGTGATCTCCCTGCGGGGCAACGTCATCCCGGTGATCGACCTGGCTGCCTTCGTTGCGCCCCGAGCGGGAGCGCCCAGAGGCGCCACCATGCTGGTGACGGAATTCAACCGCCACACCCAGGGTTTCCTGGTGGAAGCGGTCGACCGCATCGTGCGGGTGGATTGGGACCAGGTGAAGCAGCCCGAGGACATCGTAGCGGCGGAGGGAAACTTCATCACCGCCCTCACCCGGCTTCCCGACGGGCGGTTGGTGTCCATCCTGGACGTGGAGCAGGTGCTGGCGGTCGCCTTCGGCGAGCCAGCGGTGCCAGAACTTGCCCCGCTTGCCGCGCCCATGGAAGGGACGCTGTTCTTCGCCGATGATTCGGGCACCGCCCGACGGATGATCGTGCAAGTGCTCGAGCGCCTCGGCGCGCGCTATCAGCAGGCGAGGAACGGGGCGGAGGCCTATGCCCGCCTGAAAGCCATGGCTGATCAGGCCGAGCGGCAGGGGGTACCGCTCAAGCGCGAGTTGAAGCTCGTGCTCACCGATGCCGAGATGCCAGAAATGGATGGCTACGTCCTCACCCGCCAGTTGCGCGCCGACCCGCGTTTCGACGGCGTTCCGGTGATCATGCACTCCTCGCTGTCTTCGTCGGCCAACCGCGCCCTGGGGCAAAGCGCGGGCGTGGACGCCTACGTGAGCAAATTCGACCCCACGGTGCTGGCGGATACCTTGCGGCCGTATCTCTCCCGTTGAGCGCCGCTCGACCGATCATTGACTGGAGCGAAGGCGATGAGCGATCCGAACACGAAATTCCTGGTGGTGGACGACTTTTCCACCATGCGCCGCATCGTTAAGAACCTGCTCAAGGAGCTGGGGTTCAACAACGTGGAGGAGGCCGAAGACGGTGCCGAGGCCCTGGCCAAGCTGCGCGTCGGCGACTTCGATTTCGTCATCTCCGACTGGAACATGCCCAACATGGACGGCCTGGCCCTGCTCAAGGAGGTGCGCGCCGACAGCCGGCTCAAAGACCTGCCTGTCCTGATGGTGACCGCCGAGGCGACCAAGGACAACATTATCACCGCGGCCCAGGCGGGGGCGAGTGGTTACGTGGTCAAACCTTTCACCGCCGCCACGTTGGGAGAAAAGCTAGAGAAGATTTTCAAAAAAATGGAGAAGGCAGCTTGATCATGGGTGCCATCGACGCGGGCGCCGCGGGCGCCGAGGATCTGGAAGCGCTGTTCGATGCTGTGGCCGAGCAGCGGGGGCACAACGCTCGTACGCCGGCGGCGTTGGCCAAGGAGCCGGCGGCCCACGACGCCCAGTCTTGCCCGGCAGGGGAGGTGATGAGCCGGCTGGGGCAGCTTACGCGGGCATTCCACGACGCCCTGCGGCAATTGGGCTACGACCGCCTGCTGGAGCAGGCCGCCCAGACCATCCCCGACGCCCGGGATCGGCTGAACTACGTTGCCGCCATGACCGAGCAGGCGGCGGAGAAAGTGCTGAACGCCATCGACGCGGCCAAGCCCATCCAGGAGCGGCTGGGCAGCCAGGCCGCGGAGTTGGGCGCGCGCTGGGACGCCCTGTACGAGGGGCGGCTCGACGTGGAGGGCTTCAAGCAGCTTGCGGCCGAGACCCGCACCTACCTGAAGGGGGTCACCGTAGACGCGCGCGCCACGGGGGAGAAGCTGCTGGAGATCATGATGGCCCAGGACTTCCAGGATCTCACTGGCCAGGTGATCAAACGCATCGTGGAGCTCGCGCGCAACCTGGAGAGCCAGCTGGTGCAACTGCTGGTGGACATCTCCCAGGGAGAACTCAAGCCGGCCGCACCGCTGGGAGCGGATCGTCTGCTGAACGGGCCGGTCGTCAACCCCAGCGGGCGCGACGACGTGATGACCAGCCAAGACCAGGTGGACGAGCTGCTGGAGAGCCTGGGGTTCTGAGTCCGCCGCAATGGACGGGAGAGAGGCGATGAGTGAATTTTCCGGCATGGAAGACATGCTGCAGGAGTTCCTGCAGGAGGCAACCGAGCTTCTCAACGAGGTGGATCTGAAGCTAGTGGATTTGGAGCGGCGCCCTGACGACCGGGGGCTGCTCAACGAAATCTTCCGCGGTTTCCACACCATCAAGGGCGGAGCGGGGTTCCTGAACCTGACGGCGCTGGTGGAGCTATGCCACCGCACCGAGAATCTGTTCGACAAGCTGCGCAGCGGGACCCTCACCCTCACCCCGGAAATGCTGGACGTGATCCTCGCCGCCACGGCGGCAGTGCGCGCCATGTTCGACGAGCTCACGCAGGGCCGGTCGCCGGTTCCGCCGGAGGCGGCGCTGCTCTCGGCGCTGGAGGGCGCCGCCGAAGGCAGTGCGCGCCTTCACGAGCCGCTGCCCGGCATGCACAAAGACATCGACTGGGCAGCATTACACAAGGCGGTGGCCGGCAACGCGGCTCTGGCAGGGACGGTGCCCGGTCAGGCAGCGGATGGGGACGCGCCTGGACGGGGGATGCGCAACGACGCCGAGCGGACGGGGATCGCCAAGGACGCGAGCATCCGGGTCGACACCGACCGGCTCGACTACGTGCTTACCCTGTCCGGAGAGATCGGCCTCACCAAGAACCGTTTGACGGCGCTGCGCAATGATCTCCTCAAAGGGCGCGTCGACGCGCACACCCTGAAGGCATTGGACGAGGCGGTGAACCAGCTGGACCTGATGGTGGGCAATTTGCAGAACGCGGTGATGAAAACCCGCATGCAGCCCATCGGCCGGCTGTTCCGCAAGTACCCGCGCGTCGCCCGGGATCTGGCACGCCAGCTCGGCAAACAGTGCGAGCTCATCCTCTGCGGCGAGGACACCGAGATCGACAAGACCATGATCGAGGATCTGAACGATCCGCTGGTGCATCTGGTGCGCAACGCCGTGGACCATGGGGTGGAGGCACCCGAAGAGCGGATGCGGCTCGGCAAGCCGGCGAAGAGCGAAATCCGGCTGGAAGCACGGCAAGAGGGCGATCACATCCTCATTGCCGTCTCCGATGACGGGCGCGGCATGCGCCCGGAAGTGATCCGCGCCAAGGCAGTGGCAAAGGGCTTGATCTCCGCGGAGGAAGCAAACGCGCTGGATGACCATCAGGCCTTGAATCTAATCTTCCTTCCCGGGTTCTCCACCAAGGATCAGGCCTCGGACGTCTCGGGCCGTGGCGTGGGCATGGACGTGGTGAAGACCAATATCGAGAAGCTCAATGGCGCGATCAGCATCGAGTCCGAGCCTGGCAAGGGCTCCCGCTTCACCATCCGCCTTCCCCTCACGCTCGCGATCCTGCCCGTGCTGGTGGTGCGCCTCGGCGGGCAGCCGTTTGCCCTGCCCCTCACCCTGGTGCAGGAGATCCTGACGGTGGCTCCCGGGGACGTGCAGCGGGTGGGTGGCCGCCCCACTATGGTCATGCGCGGAGAGGTACTGCCGGTGCTGTCCCTGGCCGATCTTCTCCAGTGGCCCGAAGGCCGCGCTGGCGACGTGGGCGTGGTCATTCACCTGGGAGGGCGCCACTTCGTGCTTACGGTGGACGGCTTCGCCGGACGCGATGACGTGGTGATCAAGTCGCTCGATTCGTT